>CANDJC010000008.1 GCA_947384955.1 uncultured Eubacterium sp.
ACATTCTGGAGCAGCCGCAGGAAGACCGGGCAAATCCCCTCTCCCGGCGTCCGCGCAGCCACACCCCACCCCTTGCCAGCAGAAATTAATTTTTCAAATACACCAGAAAAAGCCCCGCCTTCGCAGAGCTTTTCCCGAAAATCCAGCCCCCAGCCAGACTCCTTTATTTCTGAATCGATTTCACAAGCGCATCCGCAAGCGCCTCAAATTCCGGTTCATTTGCCTCACTCGCCGAAGAATTCACACACACCTGCGAACCAAGCACAAGGCACTCTTTCAGTTCCGTTTCAATAAATTCCTTCATCAGCGTCCCCGATTTAATCGCCCAGGTACCGTTCTCAATAATACCAAATACCCTCTTCTGGAAATTCAGCACCTTCAAATGATGCAGGAAATCATACATCACCGGATAAATCTGAAGATTATATGTCACGGAAGCCAGCACGATATGGCTGTACTTAAACGCTTCTGCCACAAGATACGACACATGTGTATTCGAAACATCGTAAACCGCCACATTCGTAACGCCTTTTCTGCAAAGCGTGGATGCCATCGTCTGGGCAGCCGCCTCTGTATTTCCATACATAGATGCATACAGAATCAGCACGCCCTTTTCTTCCGGTTCATACCTGCTCCATTTATCATGCTTGTCGATATAATATCCCAAATCCTCACGCCATACCGGCCCGTGCAGCGGACAGAACATTTTAATCGGAACGGTCTGCGCTTTTGCGAGCAGATGCTGTACAAAAGGCCCGTATTTGCCTACGATATTGCAAAAATACCTTCTGGCATCATCAATCCAGTCGCGGTCAAAATTCACCTCGTCCGCAAACAGCTTTCCATCTAAGGAGCCGAAGGAGCCGAACGCATCCGCTGAAAACAGCACGCCGTTTGTCGTATCAAAAGTCACCATTGCTTCCGGCCAGTGAACCATCGGCGCTGATACAAAGGTCACCACATGTTTTCCAAAGCTCTTTGTATCGCCTTCTTTGACTTCTTCTTTGCGTCCTTCTACATGGAAGCCAAACTGATGCATAAACATAAATCCTTTTTCACTGCTGATTACCCTGCAGTCCGGGTAGCGGATTAACACTTCTTCTACAGAAGCAGCATGGTCAGGCTCCATATGATTGACTACAAGGTAATCTAAATCTTCCCCGTTTAGTACCTCTCTGACATTTTTTAAAAATTCCCTGCACCCGGACCAGTCCACGGTATCAAAGAGCACTTTTTTCTCGTCCATTAACAGATACGAATTGTAAGATACACCCCTTGGTATCGGATGAATATTTTCAAACAGATGCAGACGTTTGTCATTCACGCCTACCCAGTATAAATCTTCGGTTACTTTTCTGACACTGCTCATCTTTTATCCCTCCTGCTTTCCTTATGATGGTATAAAGTTGGATTTGGCTTCCCCGCATTCCGGACATACCCAGTCCTCCGGCAGTTCTTTATAGCTGGTTCCCGGACGTATTTCGCCGTCTTCATCCCCTTTTTCAGGAATGTACTCATAGCCGCAGCCTAAGCATACATATCTTCCGACCGGGGCCTGCGGAGCTTCTTCTATCACCGCCCGTTTCATTTTCACCATAGGCGGAGCCGGTTTTTTCGGGCCGTTATCAAGCGCCGCTGTGAGCAGAGGAAGGATTTCTTTTACATCACCCACAATTCCATAATCTGCGTTTTTAAATATCGGAGCATTCGGATTGGTATTCACGGCCACAATCGTAGATGCTTCTTTAATTCCTTTCAAATGCTGGCTCGCTCCCGAAATGCCGCAGGCAATATAAAGGTTGCCTGTAAATTTCTGGCCGCTCATGCCGACATAGCGGTTTAACGGCACATACTGAAGCTGTTCTGCAACCGGCCTGGAAGAACCGACCGCTGCGCCCGCTGCCGCTGCCAGGTTACGAATCAGTTCCATATTTTCTTTCGCGCCAATTCCTTTTCCGGCGCTGACTACCCGTTCTGCCGCAATAATCGGTGTATCGATATCAATGCCGACAGAAAAATCGTGCCCGTCCTCTTTTAAGCAGCTGACTAATTTATCCACTTTCTCCTGTGAGCTGCCTTCATTGAACATGATTTTCTTTCTAGGCCCGGTAACCGCATTTTTCTTTTTCGCAGCGCCGGGAGCCGGAGCGGATGCTTTCGCGGCTTTGCCTAATATATAAGAAGAGATAACTACATTCTGGATTTCATTTGTGCCTTCATAAATCGTACAGATTTTGGCATCTCTGTATGCTCTTTCAATATCCATGCCCTTTAAATAGCCGTTGCCGCCAAATATCTGAAGCGAATCATTGACCACTTCCAGGCAGATGTCTGACGCATACTTCTTTGCCATAGCGGCTTCCATGCCGTAAGGCTCGTGATGTTCTTTTAATTCCGCAGCGCTGTATACAAGAAATCTGGCTGCGCGGATTTTCGTTGCCATTTCAGCGATTTTAAACTGAATCGCCTGCAGCTGCGCAATCGGAGCGTTAAACTGCTCCCTTTCCTTTGCATATTCAACGGCTGCTTCAAACGCGCCCTGGGCAATGCCAAGCGCCTGAGCGGCAATCCCGATGCGTCCGCCGTCTAAGGTAGACATGGCAATCTTAAATCCCTGTCCTTCTTTTCCGAGCAGATTTTCTTTCGGTACTTTTACATTATTAAATAAAAGCTGTGCTGTCGCAGAAGAACGGATGCCGAGCTTATCGTAATGGTCCCCGAATGTAAATCCTTCCCATCCTTTTTCTACAATAAAAGCACTGATTCCCCGCGTTCCGATGCCAGGTGTGGTAACCGCAAACACAACATAGGTATCGGCCTCTCCGCCGTTTGTAATAAAAATTTTCTCACCGTTTAATATGTAATAATCTCCCGCTAATTCCGCGGTTGTCTCCGTCCCGCCCGCATCAGAGCCTGCATTTGGCTCAGTCAGTCCAAAAGCGCCGATTTTCTCGCCTTTTGCCAGAGGTACAAGATATTTCTGCTTCTGCTCTTCGCTGCCGAATGCAAAAATCGGATATGTTCCCAAAGACACATGCGCCGAAAGGATAACACCGGTTCCGCCGTCCACACGGGACAGTTCTTCAACCGCTATGGCATAGCTTAAAATATCCTTTCCCATCCCGCCGTATTCAGACGGATAAGGAAGTCCCATAAATCCTCTCTTTGCAAAATCCTTAATCTGCTCCCTTGGGAATTCATTGTTCTTGTCAAGGGAAAACGCAATCGGCTTAATTTCCCGTTCCGCCCATTCCCTGATTTCGGCCCGCAGCGCTTCATGTTCCTCTGATGTCTTGTAGTACATGTATTTGCCCCCTTCCTTCTGTCAGACACGCTTTTGCATGAAAATAGCTGTCTAAAACTGCTTTTTTATATCTATAGGTTTGATTATACAATATATTCTGAAAATTATCTACAAAATTTTGAAATATTACCAGCAAATCTTAAAAAAAATGAAACCACCTGCAGCAAATCTGACATATCCCAGCTGTCTATAAAATGAAAATAAATTTTTAGCTTGCAATTCTATGTCCGTCTGCTGTAATATGAAAGCAGGAGAAAAATTTTCAGATTCCAATGACAGAGCAGCTGGAGGGGAGGATGGATGATGTGTGTAATTTAAGCAAGGGTGTATGGAATGAAGGCATGCAGAAAGGGATTGAAAAAGGCATCGAAAAAGGCATCGAAAAAGGTATTCTTTCCGCCATTCAGAATCTGATGGAAAGCATGGAATGGTCTGCCGAACAGGCCATGGACGCTTTAAAAATTCCCGCCGGCGACAAACCGGCATACCGTTCAAAGCTGTCTATTTTTTCTTAGCCAGCATCCGTAACAGCCTGCACTGACGAATGCTGTCAGTGCAGGAACAGCTGCGTCTCTGACTTCGTTCTGCAAACACTGCCCTGTTCAGGCAAATTCATGCCTGTTCATCATGCAGTCTGTCTGCGGCATTCTCTGATACAGTGTTCCACAATTGCCTCCGCCGCATTCACCCCGGTACACTTCCATATGTTTACAAAATGCGCATTTGAGTTCACCTCGCAAAGCACCGGCTCCCCGTCTTTTCCAAACAAAATATCCACGCCTGCAAAGTCCAGCCCCAGTTTTTTTACCGCGGTCTGTGCCATTTCAAGCTGAGCCGCATCCGGCTCATAAGCCTCCATGCTTCCGCCGTTTGTAATATTAGCCCGAAAATCATGCTGATTGAAGCGGTGCATGGCAGCCACCGCCCGGTTTCCGGTCATCTGTATACGGATATCATGTCCTTTCGATGCAGCGATATATTCCTGAAACAGACACGGCCTGTTTTTGATTTCGTTTAGAATTTCTTTCATTTCATCCCTGCTGTTTACAAGAAAGACCTGCTGGCCGAATGAACCGTAGCATTCTTTCACTACCATCGGATAACCAAGCCGGTTTTCAACATCCGGCAAAAATTCCAGATGCGGATAGCCCTGTACCTGAAAGGTTTTCGGCGCAATAATCGTCTCTGGCATGCGCATCCCGCTGCCTGACAGTTCCAGATAAGTCAGTGACTTATCGTCGCATATTTCAATGCTCTGTGCACTGTTAAAAAGCTTAAGGCCCGCTTTTTCAAGCAGTCTTGCCAGTCTGGTATCTTTGTCCCAGAAAATAACAAAGTCCGGCCTCTTTTCCGGCAGTATCATATTCTCCTTTATTATAAATGCCGGCAGAAGCTGTGTATTTGTTTTTAATTCCAAAAGGCAGCCTTTTTTTTCTGCTGCCCGTATCAGCCACTGAAATATCTGTGTAAATTTTTCTGACTGTATAAAGCCGTTCACTACAAGCCATGCATAAGCCGCTTCCATATCCGTTTCCTCCATTTTAACTGTCTGCAATAAAATTTTACTTATCCTGAGCAGAAAAACTGCCGCAGAAGTCTGCGGCAGTTTTTCTATTTTTATTCTTCGTTCTCGCGCTGTTATCTGTATATTTCTGTATTTTTCTGTATATCTTTGTATATCTGAAATTTCATTAAAATTCTTCCCTGAATATTTTCCACAGCCTGCTCTTCATTCTAAATCTGCTCTGATTCTAAATCCGTCTGATTCCTTCAAAAACAGAAATCTTCCCTGCTGCCTTTCATGACTAAAACTATTTTGCAGTCTGTGATACTTCCCTATATCTTCCTTCTGATTTCTTCCTAAATTTCTTGTCCTGTTTCCTTACATAAAATCTGTTTCCATGCATAGATGCTTTTTTGCATCATCCATTGCTGTTTCTTTCAGGCTTTCCGTCTCTGCACTTCTGACTGATATCCGTTTCGTCTGCAGCTATGCCTGCTGTCCTGCCGCAGGCCGCCATAAGCCGTCTTCCTGAAGCTGTGTCCAGTCTACTTCTAAAAGCTGCTGGGTATATTCATGTTCTCTTCCGGTCTTTCTGGTTATGACTTCAATGTATTTCTGGCTGATCATTCCGTCTAATGCAGTTTTCACGCGCGTTTTGGATACGCGGTTATACGATGCCACGCTTTCAATTGTCTTCCAGTAAGAAGGTTTTCTTGCCGCATTTTTCTTTCTCAGCCGGTCCAGGCTGACGAGAATCAGGTCGTTATAATGGCTTCGCTCCTGTTCCTGTCTCGGCATTTCTACATAACTGGCCGCGGCCGATTTCAATGCATTGCTGAATGCAAAACGCACGCCATAAATGATCACTTTTTTATCTTTTTCCTTCAGATATTCTACTACTTTTGTAAAATGAGCGTCACCCGTAAAGAGAATATACACTTCATCATCATTTTTTTCCGCCATACTGCGGTATATTGTATCCAAAATAATTATGTCTGTAAAATCTTTGTCTACACCCTCTTTTGTACTGGCTGTATGAACTACATGATCAGTCAGCGTTTTTAGCTTCTCCAATTCCGTGCCAATCCTTGGCTCTGAAAAATCCCCAAATATGTAGAGCTTGTGAATCTCATAATCCTGCTCTAACTCATCAATCCATTCTTCCACATTCGGTTTCATCTGGACCTTGTTGTGATACCCATAATACCAGTGTTCATAATCTACAAATACTGCTGCTTTTGGTTTGCCGGAAGTCTTTTTTCGTAAAAACCCAAACATCCTCTCCCCTCCTTTCTATAAAATAAAGCGACTCCCCGAATTTAAACCGGCGCATCATCCTGCGCCTGATAACGGAAACCGCCCGCTGCCCGTATCATCCAGACTGTCCGATCCGCTATCATATTTATTATAAATCATTCCTTCTGCGAATTGAAGTATTTTCTTTTGATAGAAATAGAAAAAGAAAAACGCCAAAAATAACTATTTTTGGGCGTTTTTCCTAAATAATCCATATAAACTGCCGCTGCAGCTGTTTTCAAAGCGTCTGCCTGTGTGCGCATTCTCATAAAAAAGAAGATGCAGCCCGGTCTGTTTCCGGTGCGCAGATAACTGCCGCTGCCTCGCGCACATTCTCTACGCAAAGCAGCCGGATTCCTTCTGCTTCTATTTTCGTGTCCATTCCCGCTTTGGGCAGAATACAGGTCGTAAATCCCAGTTTGCGCGCTTCGAGTACGCGCTGCTTTGCCATGCTGACAGCACGTACTTCTCCGCTTAATCCGACTTCTCCAAAGCAGATTGTCTTCTCGTCAATGCAGCATTCCCGGTAGCTGGATATCATCGCCAGCACAATTCCAAGGTCCAGCGCCGGCTCGTTCATTTTAATGCCGCCAGCGATATTTACATATGCATCGCACTCGCCAAGACGCAGATTCAGCCTTTTTTCAAGCACTGCCAGAAGAAGATTCACCCGGTTCGTATCCGTGCCGGCCGCCGTGCGCCTCGGAATCCCGAAATTGCTGCGGCATATCAGTGCCTGAACTTCTAACAGAATCGGGCGGGTTCCTTCCATGGAGCATGCCACGACCGAGCCGGATGCCCCTTTCGGTTTGCCGCTTAACATATATTCCGACGGATTTGCCACCTCGGCAAGTCCCTCGGCGCACATTTCAAATACGCCGATTTCATTCGTAGAGCCAAAGCGGTTTTTGACCCCGCGCAGAATACGGTATGCCGCATGGCGCTCGCCTTCAAAATACAGCACCGTATCCACCATATGCTCTAATACCCTCGGTCCTGCCACCACGCCTTCTTTCGTAACATGCCCGACAATAAAAATCGTAATTCCAAGCCCTTTTGCAAGCTGCATAAACGCCCCGGTCGCCTCCCGTACCTGAGATACGCTGCCCGGTGACGACGAAATATTGTCACTGAACATCGTCTGAATGGAATCGATAATCACCGCACGGGGCTTTTCTCTGCGCAGCACCGCATCAATCACTTCCAGATTCGTTTCGCACAGCAGGGACAGGCTGTCTGTAAACGTCCCGATGCGCTGCGCACGCAGTTTAATCTGCTGCAGAGACTCCTCGCCGGAAATATACAAAACCGGAATCTTTTGCATGCTGAGGTTTCTGCATACCTGCAAAAGCAGCGTGGATTTGCCAATGCCCGGGTCGCCGCCGACAAGCACAATCGATGCCGGCACAATCCCGCCGCCAAGCACACGGTCTAATTCCGGGAAACCGCTCGAAAAGCGCTCCTCTTGTTTCATTTCTATTTCCGATAACGGCAGCGGCCGCGCATCGGCACCCATCCTATGGACAGGTCCGCTTTTCGGCCGTTCCACAGTCTCTTCCACAAAGGTATTCCACTGCCTGCATCCCGGGCACTGCCCCAGCCATTTGGAAGATTCCTGGCCGCACTCCTGACAAAAATAAATTGTCTTTGCTTTTGCCATATTTATTTTTTCACAATCCGCACAGCGGCCGGATTTTCTGTGCCAAGCTCTACGCTTACGGTCAGCTTGCCGCCAAGATTGGTTTTCATCGTTCCCGCATTCTCGCCGTTTATGAATACTTCATATTCAGCTGACTCGCTCAGCCCCAGTGTAATTTCTGCATCTTCCGGTCCTTCTGCCTGAAACGAAACTTCATTTTCTGTTACTTCCAGGCTGTTTACCGCTGTACCTGGCACGGATTCATAGACAAACATTCCATTACATTCAAGCTTTGTAATTTCCCGGAACGTCTTTACCTTGTACGTATCACCGCCATGCGCAAAATTCTCCTTCTTCGTCTTAGAAGAAAGTGTATAATCCCCAAAGCTAATTTTACCATCTGCTTCTGAGCGAATGAGCTCATGAACTACTCCCATTTCTCTTATCCTCCAGTCACTTTACAATTAATAATTTGCCAGAATCCCTAAGCGCTGCTGCACAGCCTTCGCCAAAAAGACGCCTGCAAGAAAATCTGACAGCGCGAAACAAAAGATTCTGATTCAGAAAGCCTGCGAAAACAGCCTTTCTGATATATTATACAATACTCAGACATCGAATGTCACTCGTTTTTCTCATTTTTTACAATATCATTTTTAAGCTCTTCGCTTTTTTCATTCTGCACCGAAATATGAATCTGCTTATTTTTCGTGCCAATGGCAGCCGTATCGCCCTTTTTCACCGCGCCCGAAAGAATCGCTTCCGCCAGCCTGTCTTCCATTTCCACCTGAATCGTACGCCGCAGCGGCCTTGCCCCGTATTTCGGGTCAAATGCTTTTTCTACCACATAGCTCTTTGCCGTATCGCGGATAATTAAATGAATGCCCATCTGCGTCCTGCAGCGCTCTACCAGATTCTTTGTCATTAAGACTACGATTTTTTTCATATCGTCTTTATTCAGCATGCGGAACACCAGCATTTCATCAATACGGTTAATAAATTCCGGCTTAAATATCCGCTTTACCTCTTCCATTACGCCGCTTTTCATGCGTTCATAATCGTGCTTTTCGTCCTCCACAGACGCAAATCCCAATTTTTTCGGCTCTACAATGGCCTGCGCCCCTGCATTCGACGTCATAATAATAATCGTATTTTTAAAATCCACCTTCCGTCCCTGGGCATCCGTAATCCGCCCGTCGTCTAACACCTGCAGCAGAATATTAAATACATCCGGGTGCGCTTTTTCAATCTCGTCAAATAAAATAACGGAATACGGGCGCCTGCGCACTTTCTCGCTCAGCTGTCCGCCCTCGTCATATCCTACATATCCGGGAGGCGAGCCGATTAATTTGGAAACGCTGTGTTTTTCCATATATTCCGACATATCTACCCGGATAATCGCCGATTCATCGCCAAACATCGCCTCAGCCAGCGCCTTCGATATTTCGGTCTTGCCAACGCCTGTCGGCCCTAAGAATAAAAACGAGCCAATCGGCCTGTCCGGGTCCTTTAGTCCGACACGTCCGCGTCTTACCGCTCTGGAAACAGCGCTTACCGCTTCTTCCTGACCGATTACCCGCCTGTGCAGGATTTTTTCGAGTCTCTGCAGACGTTCCGCCTCGCCTTCGGTCAGTTTGCGGACCGGAATTTTCGTCCACCCGGACACCACATCCGCAATCTCATTTTCCCCAACTGTGAGCTGCTTTTTCGCATTGCTTTTCTGGCAGCGCTTTAACAGTTTTTCATATTCTTTCTTATATTCATCCCGCTCGGCCTTAATCGTGCCCGCCTGGTCAAACCTTTGTTCTATTAAAGCCTGCTCTAACTGCTGCGCCAGCTCGTTCATCTGCTGCTCTAACACGCCGAGCCTTTCCGGCACCGGAAATCCGCCCAGACGCACTTTGGAAGCCGCCTCATCAATTAAATCAATCGCCTTATCCGGCAGGAAGCGGTCATTGATATATCTGGCCGACAGCTTTGCCGCTGCCTCTAAGCCGCTGTCTGAAATAGCAACCTGGTGATGCGCTTCATATTTTCCCCGCAGTCCTTTTAAAATCTCAATTGTCTGTTCTACCGTCGGCTCCTCTACGGTAACCGGCTGGAACCGGCGCTCTAACGCCGCGTCCTTTTCCACATACTTGCGGTATTCCTCAATCGTCGTAGCGCCAATCAGCTGAATTTCCCCGCGGGCCATGGCCGGCTTTAAAATATTCGATGCGTCAATCGCTCCTTCCGCGCTTCCCGCTCCGATAATTGTATGAATCTCATCAATAAACAGAATAATATTCCCCGCCGAAATGACTTCATGAATCACGCGCTTAATGCGTTCTTCAAATTCCCCGCGGTATTTCGAACCCGCCACCATGCCGGATAAATCCAGTGTCACCACACGCCGGTTCATCACGGTATCCGGCACCATGCCTGTGACAATCCGCTGCGCCAGCCCTTCTACAATCGCCGTCTTGCCGACACCCGGCTCTCCAATCAGACAGGGATTATTTTTCCCGCGCCTGCTCAGTATCTGTATGACACGTTCAATCTCCTGCTCCCTGCCGACAACCGGGTCTAAGTCATCTTCTGCAGCCATGCGTGTCAGATCCCTGGAATACTGGTCAAGCATAGCGGTCGCTCCGTCTTTTCTGCGCGGTTTCCCATTTTGGAAATCCTCTTTATAAAGACTCGTATCCTCTCCCATTGCCACTAAAATGTCAATATACATTTTCTGCATATTCACATTCATTGTATTCAAAAGCCGCGATGCCGCACAGTCCGCCGATTTAATAATCGCAAGCAGCAGATGCTCCGTACCGATATTTTCACTGCGGAAACGTTCCGCTTCCGCTGCTGCCAGCTCTAAAAGCATGCTGGTCTTAGGCGTATAGCCGTCCCGCTCCTCAATCGCCACACCGGAAGAAGGCGCGATTAAATCCTCAATCAGCTGCAGCAGCTGTGCTTCCTCTACTCCGTTGTCCATTAAAATCTGTGCCGCAACACCGCTCCCTTCCTTAATCAGGCCTAACAGGATATGTTCGGTTCCGATATAGCTGTGTTTTAAGCCCTTTGATGTCCTTCCCGCAATATCCAGCGCTTTTTTTGCCTTTGCGGTATATGGTTTACGCATTCATTCTTCCTCCATATTATAAATCATTCAGGTCCATGATTTCCATATCATCATCATCCATCATGCGGCGTTTCTTCTTCGCCGCCCTTGTATTTTTCTGCGGCTTTTTATTCATACTTTCTTCCATATCCCAGTCGTCCATCGGATCATGCTCCGGCTCTGTCCGTACTGGTTCCGCTTTCGGGATGCCCCTTGAAAATCTCACAGACTGGCGCATCCGTTCTGCCGCAAGCTGTACAGAATCGGAAGAGCCGGAAGCATCGCCGTTTTGAAACAGGTTTACAGGCTCCTGCGCCCCGCTTCGCATATCCTTTTGCATTTCAGGCCCGGCTCCCTGTCCGCCAGATATATCAGCCTGGCTGTAAGCGCGCTGTCCGCCAGGCTTCTGCTCATACGCACGCTGCTCAGCCAGCTTCTGCTCATAAAGCCTTTGCTCGTTCAGCTTCTGCTCATACGCACGCTGCTCAGCCAGCTTCTGCTCATAGGCTTTTTGTTCCTTCAGCCTCTGCTCATACGCCTGCTGCTCTTTTAATTTCTGCTCGTATGCTTTTTGTTCACTCAGCTTCTGTTCGTATGCCTTTTGTTCGCTCAGCTTCTGCTCATACGCCTGCTGCTCCTTTAATTTCTGCTCCTTCAGCTTCTGCTCATACGCTATTTGTTCCTTTAATTTCTGCTCGTACGCGCGCTGCCCGCTCAGCTTCTGCTCATACGCCTGCTGTTCCTTTAACTTCTGCCCGTATGCCTGCTGCTCACCCAGCTTCTGCTCATACGCCTGCTGCTCGTCCGGCTTCCTGCCATAGGCGTTCCGGCTTTCTGTTTTCTGCTCATAAGCTTCTCTGCCGCTGGTTTTCCGGTCACGGGTTTTTTGTTCATCCGGCTTTCTGTCATAAGCGCTGCGTTCTTTCCGGCTCTGCCCGTTCATCCTGTGTTTCTGCCCGGACGCATAACCATACGCCTTTTTCTCCTGTTCCATCTGCTCGCGTATTTTATCCGGCGGAGTAATATCATCATGAAACCCGCCGGGCGAAAGTTCCTGCTCCGGCTCCTGCGTTATATTTTTCGTCACCTTTTTTGCCCTTTTCCCGGCCATGCCTTCAAAATCCCGTCCGGCTGCAAGAGAGCTTTTCGAAACCGGTTCTGCCCTTTTTCCCGCTTTCTTCTTCCTGCGCTTTATACGCTCCCGCTCTTCGTCCTCATCATCCCCGCCGTCATCCTGGTTTCGCAGCAGCACCGCCGTAAACGCAATAATTAACAGAAGGATTACAATTACAAAAATACTGACCAGCTTTACGCGGTTTTCTTTCAGTTCTGTATATTTTTCATTCAGCGAATTATATTTTGTCAAAGACACCGTCCGGACTGTCTCTTCCTGTTCTCCTTCTTCCTCCGGCTGGACTGCAAACGCATCTGCATATCTCAAATACGTCTCCTGAGAACTGTCATACAGATACCACCCGTCCGTGCCGTCCGAATAAATGCCGTAAATCAGGTAAAAATCCTGCATTTCGTCTGTGCCTGCCGCAGATGTATTCTGATATGCGCAGACTTCCTTGCCGGAAGAAAGCTTCAGCGTAGTCTGTGTATATCCCTGCGGTATTTCTTTCCTGGCGCTGCTGATAAATATGACAAAATGCTCCCCGGTGCCCATATATTTAAAACGCTCTGCCGCATTCTGCTTTTCGTCATAATAATAAAATCCCGAAGAGCCTTTTCCATCCGTATTTTCCATATAGACAAGATGAACGCCGTTCGCCGCACAGTAAAGCGTCGGATAACTGCTCCCCGCAATCTCAAGGGAACCTTCCCCGAATGCAGACGGAATATCCTGCGTAATGGAGCTGTAATTAAAATTACCGGACAGTCTGTATGACGCGCCGCTTAAACTGACCGTGCCGTCCGCGCCGACTGTTCCCATAAGCTTTGCAGCTGCTTTTTTCTTCTTCTTTTTGCTTGTCTTTGTCTCCTGTGTGTCCGTCTGCTGCCCTGCTTCGCCGTCCTCCTCCGGCTGGGACTGGCTGCCTGCTGGCTGAGACTGATTCTGGCTGCTGTCCGGCTGGTCTGCCGCGCTTTGTTCACCGCCCGCGTCCGGCTGTGTTCCCGCCGAAGCGCTTCCGACTGTCAGCGTAATCGTATAAGCCGTGGATGTATTATCCGCAGCCGCACAGACAACCTTAATCGTATTCACGCCCGGCTGCAGTCCGTCCCGGCCTTCTACCGACGCAATCACACTGCCCGTCGAGCGCGGCACCGCCTGCACACTGACGCTTGTTACATCCGCATCTACCGTAGATGTGTATTCGTGTATATCCGGTGAAAATGCCGGACTTAAGACACCCGGGGCTATATCAAATGCAGACAGACTGCTGTCATGAGGGTCTGACACCTGTGCACCGTATACTGTTTTTAAATCAGAATAAGACTGTACCGGCGAAAATACAAGCAGCCCGGTTAATGCCGCAAGTAAAATTTGTTTGCTTTTGTTTTTCCTCATATTCTAATCCCTTCTTTTCCTATGTGTGGGGCCGTCTGGAAATATTCTATCATCTATGGGGAATTTTTGCAATGAAGACTCATAAAATCTCCGCTAATACCCGCGGCAGCTCGCAAAACGCTTCTAATTCCGGCACCCGGGCAGTTACTGTGCCAAATCCGTAAGCCGCATGGATAAACTGCGCTCCTCCTTTCACTGCCGCCTCATAATCCGCCTGAATGTCCCCTACATAAATCCCGCGGTCTATCTGATTGCGTTTTATAATCAGCGCAATATTCTCACTCTTCGGCCTTCCGTTTTCCCCAAAGCAGAGATAGTCCTCAAAATACGTTTCCAGCCGGTAATAAGCTAAAAATGCCTCAATATAGCCTTCCTGGCAGTTGCTTACAATATACAGCGGATACTTTAAAGATAACTCCTGCACCGTTTCTATCAGATGCGGATACAAAACCGCACCGTGCTTCGCAAGATATTCATTTTCCACTTTCCCGCTTTCTTCCATAACAGGAAGAAGGTCTGACAGTTCATAATCCGGAAAAATTGCTTTGACCAGCTCGTCCATCGGCATTCCCATCGTACGGTACATATCCTCCTGCGTGACTTCCCTTCCCAGCTTTGGAAGTGTCACGCTGCTCCATGCCTGTGCAACCTGCAGCGAACTGTCCCACAGGGTCCCGTCCATGTCAAAAATAATTCCTGTCTTCATGATTATTTTTCCTTTCTTTCTCCTTCAAAATTCTTCAAAATTCCAGACTTCATAATTTTTTCATAAAAAAATCTATTTTGATACTCCACAAACAGATACAAATCATGTATAATCAGTCTATTGTAACACATTCAGTCAAGATTTAGAATAGGAGATGTATAAAATGAGCCAGCAGAAAGTAGATCAGTATAAAAAAGAAAAGTATAACAGAAAAAAACAGCTGCAGAAAGATAAAAGAAACCGCCTGATTTATCAAATCGCCGGTACTGTTATCGCAGCCGCTATTGTCGGGTGGATTGGATTTTCGGTCTATACACGCGTTCAGGAAAATAAACCGGTAAGCTATACGGAAGTAAATATGGATGCCGTGAACGATTATATGGGAACGCTGGATTAGACGCCTTTGAGGGACTCCAAAGCCTTAGAAATCAAAGGCAGCGAGTCCCCAAATCCCGGGTATCAGACAGATTATCCAAAACTGCCAGAGTTTTTAATCCGCGTCCGCTTCTGCCCGTGAGAGCGCGTCTTTAATTGCATTCAGCAGCACAGCTGATGTATACTGATTGGCCTCATCATAGGTAATGTCTTCTGCAGACTGCTTTTCGTAAATCTGCTGGCTGATATTGTCCAGTGCCGGCTGCATCAGCGGATACATGGCTGCTGCCGTATCATCCAGATTATCCAGTGATATCGCATTGATACGGTTGTCGTCCACCACTACCTTTAAATCCATCGTCTGGTTATTCAGCACAATGGATGAAGTATAAACCCCGGATGTATACTTCATTGTCTCCGCCGCGTCATCGCCTTTTTTACCGGAACGGAACATAAATACCAGCAGCAGAATAAGCAGAATTGCAAGTAATGCGAATATTACGGTGTAAATAACCTCTTTCATATGTAATACAACAATTCTTGTCTTTGCACTCATAAGATGCTTCTCCCGTTATCTGCTTATCTTATTTTATGCGGACAAATGGATAATATGACTGCCGTGTTCTGTATCTGTTTTTATTTGTGTCTGATTTTGTTTCAATCTGATTTTATGGCTAAGTGGAATTATTTTTTTGGGGGAATGGTGTGTCTGGTGTGCGGGGATAATTGATAGCTGGAGGCTGTTTCTTTCGGGACGCTGGACGGATAAATTTTTTCCTTCGGATACTCCGCTTCCAAAAAGCAGGAAGTTCTAAGTTTTCTGCGTCAAGGTTTACGGCTGCGGACGGACCGGCGCCTGATGCCCTGGCGTTTTAGGCTGCTCAAGGCAGTGGCACTGGCAGGCGCCTTTTGGGGACTTTAGCGTTTTGGCTGGATGTAAGCAGTGTGTCCCCAAATCCTGGGTGCTGAGCAGAAAACTAAGAACTTCCAGCTTTTTTCCAGAGTCGCATCCGAAGGAAAAAATTTATCCGTCCAGCTGATAGTGAATGAATTTACGTTTTAATTTGGATGGCTGTGAATGAGTTTACATTCTAATTCGGATGCTTGTGAATGAGTTTACACTCTAATTCGGATGACTGTGAATGAATTTATGTTTTAATTCGGATGCTTGTGAATGAGTTTACATTCTAATTCGGATGCTTGTGAATGAGTTTACATTCTAATTCGAATGGCTGTGAATGAATTTATGTTTTAATTCGGATGCTTGTGAATGAGTTTACATTTTAATTTGGATGGCTGTGAATGAATTTACATTCTAATTCGAATGGCTGTGAATGAATTTATGTTTTAATTCGGATGCTTGTGAATGAGTTTACATTTTAATTCGGATGGCTGTGAATGAATTTACATTCTAATTCGAATGCTTGTGAATGAGTTTACATTCTAATTCGGATGCTTGTGAATGAATTTATGTTTTAATTCGAATGCTTGTGAATGAGTTTACATTCTAATTCGGATGCTTGTGAATGAGTTCACATTTTAATTCGGATGGTTGTGAATAGATTTATGTTTTAATTCGGATGGTAATGCCATTTAGTTATGCAAATCCTTATAAACGCTGGGATTATCCGCGATTTTTATGCCAGTTTCACGCATTTTGGGGTTACACACAGTTTTTTCTTCTGGTTTGGTTTACACTAAATTTACATTAGCAAAAAATACGGCATAGCAATTATTTTATGATATGCAATCTTATAAAAATTATCAAATAGAATACAGCCGGAATTGGAACGATATTATAATAAGAAGAATTTCCACACCTGGCATCTTTTCAAATTTCAATTAGCAAAACTTTCAGCACAGCACTTATTTTTTATTGAATCATATTAGCGAAAACTCAGCTAACATACAGCCAGAATTCTAGAGCATAAATTCAGTCACTCTCAGCCGGATTTAAAGCATAGATTCAGTCACTCTCAGCCGGATTTAAAGCATAGATTCAGTCACTCTCAGCTGGATTTAAAGCATAAATTCAGCACTGCCAGCCAGATTTAAAACGTAAACTCAGCCACTCTCAGCCGGATGGAGAAATTTTTTCATTGGGATGTGACTCTGGAAAAAAGCTGGAAGTTCTTAGTTTTCTGCTTAATACCCAGGATTTGGGGACACACAGACTGCATCCAGCCAAAACGCTGAAGTCCCCAAAAGGCGCCTGCCAGTGCCACTGCCTTCAGGAGCCAAAAACGCCAGGGCATCAGGCGCCGGTCCGTCCGCTGCCAGAACCCTGATGCAGAAAACTTAGAACTTCCTGCTTTTTGGAAGCGGAACATCCCAATGAAAAAATTTCTCCATCCGGCGTCCCGAAAGATGTGATATTTTTCAAATTCATTTTGTTATTATAGTGAAAGGCCTTTTCAAAACAAAAATACTGATACAGGAGGTGAAGCAATCTGTCCGAAGATACTTACGCACAGTATGTCAGATTATACGCCGATTCCCTGCTGCGTCTTGCTGCGAATTACTGCCGGCAGCGCTCGGATGCAGAAGACATCGTACAGGAGGTATTTTTAAAGCTGTACGAAACAGATACCTGCTTTAAAGATGCAGAGCATGTAAAACACTGGCTCATCCGGGTAACGGTCAGCCGCTGTAAAAATCATCTTGTCTGCGCCTGGCGCCGCAGAATGCAGCCGATGGGATTTGAAGAACTTACCATTACCTTAGACCAGGCAGCGGCGCAAAATACCTGGTGTTTCGAATCCGAAAGCTCGTCTGCTTTGTTCCAGGCAGTCTGTGCCCTCCCTGAGAAATACCGCAGCACTGTGCATCTTTATTATTATGAATCTTACTCTGTAAAAGAAATCGCCATGATTTTACAGAAAAAAGAATCTGCCATACAGACAAGATTAATGCGTGCAAGAAAAATGCTGAAGCAGCAGCTGAAAGGAGCGTGGCAGGATGAAGAGTAAAACTCACACTGCATCCAGTGAACAAAAAGACAAAAAGAATGTTTCACAAAACGCTGAAAGTTTAAGCAGCCAGACAAACAAAGCTTATTATCAGAACGTTTACAGACAGATACAGACAACCGAACAATTGAAAGAAAGGCTGATACATATGAATCACAAACATTACAGAAAACACCGCACAGTCACCTGGAAAGCAGCGGCGATTGCCCTCGTTCTGGCTGCCGCTCTTCCGGCTTCTGCTTATGCAGCAAACCGCTTTTTTGGAATTGCAGATTTTTTCAGACAGTCCGGGCAGCCGCTGTCTGAAGAAGCGGACCGTCTGATTGAAACGGACATGGAAAAGCAGACCGCTGGCCTGCCGGAAACGAACGCTGCAGATACTGATGAAATGCCTGTTACTTTTACGGTACGGGAAGCATTATGCGACAGCGGCTCGGTAAGCATCGTCATCGAAGCCGCAGCGGCTGAAAGCGGCAGATATCTCCTGGTTCCCGACGACTGCACCACACCGGAAGACAGCGTAGAAAATATTGGCATTCATCAAGATATTTCTATCGGAGAATATGCCAGGTCAAAAGGCCTGGAAATACTGTACATTGGAAACGGATTTGCGAAAGACAGCCCGTTTTCTCCGTCGGTGTGCCATTTTAGCGCAAAATCTGTTCAGGATGATACGCTGGCTGTCTTCATATCTGCCGACCGGGACGCTCAGGATACGGATTTAAACACGATGATAACACACAGCATACGGTATGACATGCCAGAAAAAGCTGACAGAAAAATCCTATTTTGTTCTTCTTCCTTTAAACTGGACGATAAAAGCAGCAGCCGGACTGTTTCTTACAGTCCGAAAAACAGCGGAACTGTCCCTGGCACCACGGCGTCTGTTCAGAAGGTCCTTATGGAACAGACGGAGGTATTTACTTATGTTACTATTTTCTATCAGAATCCTCAGGGTTCCGATATGGAGGATGGACTCTATTTCGATGTATCAGACAAAGACGGGAATATCTGGCCTTTAAAAAGCGGGCGCGGAATGGAACAGGCCGAAGACGGCAGCTGGTGCCTGCGCCTTTGCTATGAAAGTACGCTGCTGCCGGAGACATTTACTTTAAGAGCATTTGACTGTTTTGATGAAAATGAGTATGGACAGGTGGAAATGATACAGACAGACTAAGAAGGGCGTCATGTGCAGGGTATCCTGTAACAGATTCAGATGTGGGAACATTTTGGGCTCTCAGAAACCAAGAATGCCCGATGTTCCCTGTTCTGAATATTATATCACAGTCACAGTTCATTTTCACGGGTCAGCAGTATACAGCACGCATATCCTGCCAGAAGCGGCTTTCCTTTACAAAACAGTAAAATATGATATAATCGTTTGGAGAAAGCCGCATATAATAACCTGGAAGGAGAAATGATATGACAAGAGACGAATTTAAAACAATTATGGAGATGGTCAGAATGATTATAGACGGCTCAAAGGATAAAGATGATGCACTAAGAAAAATTGACAGTCTGACAATCTTAAAAGGAGAGGAAAAAGAGAGGACTGAGTAAACCCCGTATAATGTAAGAAAACAGTGAATCTGGGAGTATCATTATTTCTGTATTAGTTTTATGCACCATTCCAAAAAATATCTCTTTTTCCATTGCAATCCACTCAGCTTTTTACAAAACAGATAGTCTGTCCTCGGAGGCTCCCTGGCAGCCAAAAAATCTGTCTTCCAGCATCAGGCACCAGCAATGATAAATAGGCAGATGCAGCTCCTGAATCATGAAGGTTTCAGATTCAGGAGCTCTCACTGCCACGTCTGCTGCTTTTGCCAGTTCTCCTCCATCTTCTCCTGTCAGTCCGATAACCCTGATTCCAAGTGCCTTTGCAGTAATTACAGCATTCATAATATTCTGGCTGTTTCCAGAAGTAGATATTCCAAGAAAAACATCCCCCCTGCGTCCAAATCCGAAAAGCTGCTGAGCAAATACACCAAGACCATCCACATCATTTATATAAGCAGTCGTCAAAGCTTCATGAGACACAAGCGGTATTGCCATAAGTCCTCTTTCCAGATTCTGAGCCAGTTCATAACCACGAACGGAATCAATAGAAATCAGCTTTTCTGCCAGTGATTTTTCTACCTGCCTTTTGATTTTAAACTTTTTCATGAGTTCTCCTGCAATATGCTCAGCATCTGCAGCAGAGCCTCCATTTCCGGCGATCAAAAGCTTGCTGTCTCTCACATAAGCTTCCTCCATTATAAAATAAGCACTGATAATGTCAGACTTAACCGATTCTAACTTTGGATAACGTTTCACCAGTAAATCTGCGTGTTCCTGCAAACGCCTGTCTAATACTTTCATAATCGTATACCTTTCAAAAACATTAACTGTTTATTTTCTCTGCCCATATTACAGTTTCAAACCCCCAAAAGCCCCATGTCCCTTTCAGAACTTTATTCATTTTTCTGCTGCGATTCTCCAATACCCCCCCAAAGCCAGCTGTACACTGGTTTATACTGCTGTCTGGCAAAAATAATCTTCATATTATTTTTCTTTAATATTTTTAGGACATCTTTGTAGGAAGGCAGCCATATATGTGTTGGATCATCATAAAAATTGAGTGTTCCTTTCCGGCTTGGAAATGAAACACTCTTCTCACATGGAAAAGCCAGGTAAAGCTTTCCGCCCTGTTTTAAAACAGCGCAGACTGCCCGCAGCGTTTCCACAGGCTGATTGCAATGTTCAATATTATGATTAGAAATAACAGCATCAAACTTTACTTCTATACTGCGAATTGTCTCTGCAAACTCAGACGGTGCCGCAATCATATATCTGTCTGCATGCTTTAAAGATTCCTCTGAATTGTTGTAATCTCCTACATCTATTCCATAATACTCTATATCCGGCCTCCACTTTTTTGTTCCAAGCGGGCTGTTATTACCGCATCCAACATCCAGTATTCTCGCTTTTTCAGGAAGTTTTAAAACAAAGGCCTGTTTTCCCCATGGTACCCGGATGAATTTATATTTTATCAGATGATACAGCCAGTTCTTTTTTTCTCCGCACGATATACTTAACATGAAAAATCTAATCCCCCATTCTATTCCTGCATATAAGCAGACTTGCTTTTCTCTGTCATCTTAATGCCTCTTTCAATGACTGAACCGTCATCTCTATCTCATCCTGAGTAATGTATGGATGTATCGGCAGACACAATACTCTGTCACACAGTCTTTCTGTGACCGGGCAGTCTGCAGCCGATGAATAAGTGCCTGCAAATGCCCCCTGTTTGTGCATAGGTTTTACATAATAAATCATAACAGGAATACCGGCTGCTTTCATATGTTCCATCACTCTGTTTCTGTCAGCTGACCAGGGCAGCTGTACTGTATACTGCGCCCATGAAGAATAGCAGCCTTCCGGCACTACAGGAAGTATCAGACCCTCAATACTGCTCAGCTGTTCTGTATACCAGCCCGCTGCCTGATTCACAGCATCCAGCTCAAATTCCTTAAATGCCTGCAGTTTTGCCAGAAGGACTGCTGCCTGAACCGTGTCCAGACGGCTGTTCCTGCCTATGCGGATATTATCGTATTTATCATCTGCATGTTTTCCATGAACCGCAAGAGAGCGGCAGATTTCTGCAATTTCATCATCACTGGTAAAAATGGCACCGCCATCCCCGTAGCATCCAAGCGGCTTTGCCGGAAAAAACGAAACCGTGGAAATATCGCCAAGGCTGCAGGCCCGCCTGCCATGGTACATGCCCCCAAATCCCTGTGCGCTGTCCTCCAGCAGAAGCATGCCATGTTTCACACAGATACTGTGAACAGCATCATAATCAAACGGAAGTCCGAACAGGTTCACGGCCACAACGGCGCGCGGCCGGTATCTGCCTTCTGCCTTCACGGCTTCCACAGCCTGTTCCAGACTGGCTGCATCCATGTTATACGTATCCGGCCTGACATCCACAAAAACCGGAACCGCCCCGGCAGCTGCAGGACACTCCGCACTGGAGAAAAAGGTAAAGTCCGGCACAAACACCGCATCCCCTCTGCCGATTCCATATGCCGCAAGCGCAATGCTTATCGCATCCGTGCCGTTGCCGCAGCTGATGCAGTGCCTGGCTCCTGTGTATTCCGCCAGCTTTTGTTCAAGCAGGCTGACCTGCGGCCCGGAAATAAAATGAGCCGAAGATATCACCTCGGCAATACACTTATCAATATCATCTTTCAGTTTTTCATACTGCCTCTTTAAATCCCTAAATTCCACGCCCTGTACTGCCTCCTGCATGTTTTGCTTAATTCTAATAATAAAGCGCAGACTGTATATATGCGTCAATAATATCAGGAATTCCACAATAGTGAAACCCGTGCTTTTTTACAGCACAAAGCATCTGCCTGTATGAAGTTCTTCCATAAAGATCATCTTTTCTCTCTTCATTCAATGCTTTGATATCACAGCGCGCTTTGTTTAACCACCGGAACACACCAGTGCTTTTTAATATGCGTTTTATCTTTGTATGCTTTAGCTCTCTGTTTTTTTCCAGATTCTCATGAACAAAACCAGCAATTGGATTTAAATAATGAATCATGTGATATGTCTGCAGATACCTGTTTCTCAAATAAGAAAGAGGAACCAGCATCCAGAATTCACATAATTCTCTTTCCCAGAACGGCATTTCCCATTCAAATCCAAGCCATTCTATCTGTTTTGTTTCATTCATGATATATTTGCTCTGCCTGTTATTCCATTCCCATCTCAGATACTCTCTGATTACTGTGTCTGCATCCATAATCTTAGGAATCTTTTTTATCCATTTTGATACTGCCTTACAAAATACCCCCCCAATCCAAACTATAATGCGCAAAACATATATAATCTTTCAGATGCATGCGTGTCCATTTTTCATCGTTTTCAATATTCGGAATATGGCTTCCGGCTAAAAAATCCAGGGCATCTCCTGTTATGATAATCCCGTCCTGGGGCAGAACGCCTTTATTTTTCAGATGTTCTATTGCTATATCTGTCTGTATTCCAACAACAGCATCTCCATACCATGTTTTTTCAAAATAATCAGTATTCTTTATCCTAAAATCAATCACTTCCCGCGCTATTCCCTCTGAATATTCTGCAAAATACCACGGAAATCCAAGACCTTCTGCCACTTGCTTTGATATTTCTGCTTCTTCATTTCCCTTTTGTCCATATGAAAAGCAAATGACATTCTCATATCCGAGCCTTTTTAGCATAACTGCATTTGTTCTTGAATCCATTCCCCCGCTTAACGGAATCAGCGCTGTCTTCCCCATTAATCTGTCTGTCAGCTTCTCATAAATCCTGACCAGACATTTATCATATTCTTCAGCCCAAAAATCTATCGTTCTTTTTTCTTTTGGCAGCTTATATTTAAGTTCAAAATAATGATGCCTTTCAATTTTACCGTTTTCTTTTCTAATCCGGACCGTTTCTCCCGCTTCCACTAAAAAAACTTTTTCATATACAGTTTCATTTTCAGTTACATAGCCAGTCTTTTTCAGCTCGTCCAGATTGCTTTTATTGATACCTGCTTTTATCTTTTTTGCAATCTCTTTCGCATTATCTCCGGCATATATTTTATTTCCAGATACACTGTAAAACAAGGGGACATTCCGCACAGCATCACATGCCATCTGAAGTTTATTGTCATCCTCAGCTAAAACTGCAAAATATCCTCCAGAATATGACATCTGCTCTAACGCCTTTTCAAAATTTTCATTAAATTTGCTTATGTCGAATTTCGAACTGGTATACAGCCTCACTCCTCCCTGCT
This sequence comes from uncultured Eubacterium sp., assembly GCA_947384955.1. Lineage (GTDB taxonomy): Bacteria > Bacillota > Clostridia > Lachnospirales > Lachnospiraceae > Eubacterium_J. The sequence continues at coordinate 23,215 of CANDJC010000008.1, forward strand.
TCTGTTCCCGTCTGGTATTGATATTTCCAAAACTATATTCCACTTGAAATTGCATAAAAGCCTTCCCTTCATACACTGCAAATCTGTACCGGTATACCCGATTGTGTCCTTAACCACTCAGCATACTGTTCCATAAATGAATCCGAAGGAATGATTTCCTTCAGTCCTTCTTTTTTTATAGAAATATATTTATCCCTTCCCATAATATGGCCTTTTATCAGCTCAGTTTTTACAGGACGATATTTACAAATCAATTCCAGTATTCTGTCCATATTCGATGCTGCATCCGTATATCCTTTAATTACCGGAATGCGAAAAACAATTGCTTTTTTCTGATTTCTACAGCTCCTCCATGAAAAGACTCTGTCCAGATTACGTATATAAATCTCCAAATCTCCTCCCAGAAGTCTGCTGCACATTACCGTATCCAATACTTTTATATCTATATAAAACAGTTCTGCATATTTTAAAGCCGTTTCTACCTGCTTCTCATTTGCAAACAGACTTGTCTCCACTGTCTGATGAATTCCCTCTGATGCCAGCCGCAGCATCAGGGGTTCCAGCTTCTGTACCTGGAGCAGCGGCTCCCCTCCAGAATAAGTAATACCTCCCGGCATTTCTTCAAGACTAGTTTTCGTATATTCGCTGCTGCGAACTTCTCCAGGCACTGTTTCTGATTCATAATAAGATTTATCCTTCATTACCTCTGTATACAGCTCATCACACGAAATAAAATAACCATATACCCCTTTTCGTCCCTTTATTTCATAATGCTGTCTGGATGGCTCTATATTTTCCGGATTACAGCACCAGGGACACCGCAGCCGGCAGCCTTTAAAAAAAACCGTTGTTCTGATTCCAGGCCCGTCGTGCAGAGACATCCGCTGAATATTGGTAACCAATGGAAAATTTTCCTTATTCATATATCTGTCTGCTTTCATATATTCTTCTGATGTAGCTGTCAAAATCAGGCGTATCCCATTTCACGTCTTTTATATTCTCTAATGAAATATCTGAAAAAGAATCGCATATTACAGCATATCCCAGACTTGCTTTCTTTTCTATTAAGATATTTTTCCCCCGGCGTTCGACGGGGACTACATGTGCAAGTTCATACTCATAATATCTGTGAGGTATATTTACCTTATCAAATTTCGTAACCTGTGCGCCTTCCATATGCGCATGCAAAATTCCTATGTCATATTTGCTCAGCGTAAAATATGCATCCATACGATGATTCACGAAGTCCAGGCTTTGTTCAATTATAAAATCTTCATTACAGTCAGAAATTTTTTTATATAAATTCCTTCCGTCATGTTCAACAATATGCCCGGCATGAAGATGCACCACAATTCCTGCTTCCAAGAGCTCCTTAATAATCGGAATATAATACAGTCTTCCTCCGCTTCTGGCATCATTTGAATCTGAAAGCACCCTTCCAGCAAGAATTACTGCATGAATTCTGCCATCCTGTTCAGAATATTTAGGAGAATATCTGATTGCAGTACGAAGTCCTTTTCTCCGTACATCTTCATCAAGTCCGAATAATAACTTTTTTCCTGAAAATATATCTCTGTATTTTTTTTCATAAAAAGCAGCATTTACTTTATCATTTAAAACAATAAGGTCTGCCTGTTTGAAACACTTTCGTTCGAGAAAAGAATAGCATGGCCTTGTTTCTTTTTGAGCTCTCGTAAGTCTATTTTTGAAGCCAAAAATCACTGTTAAAAATGCAGATTCATCAAAATCATTATAGCTGGAATGAATGGCATCAAAGTAAATATTTTTCACAGATTTTATAAAGGATTGATTTATGATTCTTATAAACTGTAACATGATATACGAGATACAGTCCAGGAACTGATACCTGTCTGTATGAATTAGAATTCTGTATAAAAGCCTGTTGATTTTCTTATGGTTCGGAAATTTATGATATATAATCTGTGAATGATTTAATTCCGTTTCATCACAAAAACATACCACATGAATTTCAGAAAAAATATTCAATGCATCAAGCCATCTGTCTTTTGGTAAATTCAGCGTTCCGATTTTTAGTAATACTCTTTTCATTTCTCTTTGCTTTTCCTTACAGGTTTTATTATTTTTTCCGCTGCTGTACTTAAAAGTCCAATAAAGAAGTCATCATGTATCACTGCCAGCATGACACAGTAAACTGCTGCCCCCGAAATAACCATAACTGCAGTATTTAAAACAGACGGGTAAAAAAAGACGTTTTCCATGCGTATTACTCCAAGCATCGTCATCCCCGCAATCAGGTATTTAGGTATATGCCTTACAATATCCCGGCAGCAAAGTTCATCTCTGACAATCATAATCTGACTGACAGCTATCACTGCCTCAGCTGCCACTGATGCAGCTGCCGCCCCTATCGAAAACATTTTCGGCACAAATAATATATTCAAAACCGCATTAACAGCTAAGCCTAAAAACACCGTAGCTGTAAACAGACTCTGCCTTTGTGTAGGTATAAAATACTGAACTCCTGTCACATTATTTACCCCAATCGCAAGAATCAGGAAAGCAAGAATTTTGATTAATACATTTACCTTTTCATATCCCTGTCCAAAAAACCACGGAACCAGATTATCTGATACCCCGGTCAGACCCAGGCATAATGGAATTCCCAAAAACCAGACAAATCTGTAACTTCTATACATATACTGCCTGATTCTTTCCGAATCGTTCTGCATAAAATAAAACCCTATTCTTGGAACCATAACGGTTCCAAGTGATGTAAGCAGTGTAAGGGTCATCTTTGAAATTTTTACAGCCTGTTCATAATATCCATTTTCAATTCCTGACGAATCTGCCATGCCAAGCATCGTTTTATCCAGCATTGTATAAATACTGACCGCAACAGTCGGTACAAAAAGTGAAATAACAGATGCAAAATCATGAAAAGGCTTTATTCTTTTCCGCTCCGGTCTGTCTACATCATTCCATATAAACATCCATAATGATATATTTCCAGCCGCCGGCAGCAGTGTTATGCCAAATGCATATAGAAGCATATCGTCACGGCTACGGACAAACATAAATATAAAAATAATTCCCGCAATTTTAAATAAAGCATTTTTTCCTATTATTTTTGAAAAATCCTCAAGCCCCTGAAACAGCCATGTTACATCCAGCGCTGCAGCCACAATATTAAGAGCCATCATGATACAAAGCTGACTGCCCTGTCTGATTACAATTGCATAATACATATAAAACAGCAGACACACCGATGAACAGATTATCCTTAATGCAATAAGATTCCAGAAAATTTCAGTCCGCCTTTTTCTGTCATTCTGATAATAGGATATCTCCCTTGCTCCATAGGAACTGCTTCCTAATGCAGCAAACATTACAAAATAAGAGGCTATCGCTGATTCATAACTTACTTTTCCTATATTACCAGCGCCAAGCACTCTGGAAATATATGGCGCTGTAATCACAGGAGTCATAATAACCAGTATCTGGTATGCTGTGTTATAAATATAATTTTTTTGAATACTTGTATCAGACATATTGTTTCGCAGTTTTCTCACTTTCCATTGTTCTTTTTATCAGCATCTCCTTATACTGTTTTGGCAAATCAGCAAAATATGCGCTGAATCCCCATACTCTTACAATCAGGTTCGGATACTTCTGTGGATGCCTGCTTGCTTCTATCAATTGTCTGCTGCCAGTAACATTTATCTGTATCTGAAATACTCCAGCTGCAAGACCAGTTTTAATGATTTTCTTAAATTTAGTAAAATTTTCTTCCAGAAATGCAGGCGAAATAATCAGGTCTGTAACATTTCCATTATGACAGAAACCGCTATAGTCCAGTGCCGCAGCAAAATTAAAAATCTGCGTATAAGGCATCCCTCTGCCAGAAGATATATGAACAGAAAGAGGACATTCCTTAAGCCTTCCATCCAGGGTTGCTCCGCATGCATACCCGGCTGTTACATAAGATGGTGAACTAAAACCGATTTTAACCCGGCCGCCATAACAGCTTCTATATTTTTTGCATATATCTGCTGCACACCGCATCAGATAGTTTACCAGCCAGACAGTCTCGGAACTATCTGTACCGAAAAAACGCTCTTCCTCTAATGCTTCCCTGATATCTCCGTATCCGGCAAAATTTAACTGAGCAGCTTCCTTTAATTGCTGTAATGAAAAATCTTTGCCTTCAAACACCAGTTTCTTAATATTCATCAAAGAATCAACTGCATTTGCAGTTCCGACAGCCAGGATACCATAATCATGGTAAACCGCTCCTCCTTCCGCCATATCCTTTCCGCTTTCCGCACATCCTTCCGTAAAGAGCGTCATCAAAGGATTTTTTTCCCACCTGATTTTATCAATATTTGAAATCGCCCTTTCCGTTTCCTTCTGCAGCATATGGACAAATATGTTCAGAACCTCCTGAAAATTTCTGCATTCAGTAAAGGCTTCACTTGAATATGTTTCTACCATTGCGCGTGCAAAATTAACATCCTCCATATTTCCTTTTCCCCAGGATTTTCCAAAAATCAGCGGCTCCCAGCATGAACTGGTAATGTAATTATATGCATCATCCTTCTTATAACCGTAGTCCTGCAGGCAAGGCACGATCCTGTCATCATTTGCCAAAAGCGGACATCCAATCCCCGTTTGAATGGTCCTTAGTGATAACTCAAGCAAATCCTCAGGCATTTTAGCAGAGGTTCTTAAAACAATTTTAGGATCAGGAAGTAATTTATTTTTTAACACCTCTATAAACAGATAGGTCAGATTATTGCAAAAATAGCTTCCATCCGGTCTTGAGCCTCCTAAAATTATAATCTGCCCGGTATCTCCTTTAATCTGAGCACTCTTATATTCATAAAATCTATGAAGTTCATCATAAAAATCACTGATAACAGTAAACGATTCATCATTTATTTTACAAAAAACAGCATCATTCAAAATCCAGTCCAGCCTTCCGAGACCAACATGTCTGTGCCCCGTCTGCCAGAAAAGAGACGACCAGAACAGCACTCTCTGCAATGCCTCTTCTAATGTCCGTGCAGATGCATTCAGCATATTTAAAAAATAATTTCGGGATTTGATTAACTGCGCATCCTCTCCGAATTGCTCAATATTTTCATCAATCCGGGATACAATCCTGCAAATATACTGCCGCACCATAGCAAGCAGCTTTCTGTCTGACTGGTAAACAGAATTATTCCCCAAAGAATATTTGTTTTCAAGTTCGGCAAGAGAATTATGGATGATCAGGCTATAATCAGGTGAATGTGTGTCATTTAATAATAAATGGGGATATCTGTACAGCCCTGTATCAATCCAATGCTGATATCTTTTTCCCCTTTTTATACTTATCCGGATACTGTTCAAAAGGCTTTCATACTGAACCAGTATATTTTTATTAGAATAACACACTCTTTTTTGTGTTTTCTCGGATTCTGGCAGACATGTATATTTACTGCTCGCAAAATATCCTTTAGCAGCACATGTTTTCTGCCACATTCTGGAATTTCCTATCACATTTTTTACTTTGTTGATTATCATTTTTTAACTTATTTCCGTTTCAGGAAATCCCCCTCCCGGAATCAGAGCACCGTTTTCCATCCGGTACCTCTTTCCGCAGCCTGTACATCTTAAACCTTCATCCAGCACCAGTCCGCATTCACATACCCATCCGGCCTGCCTTGCCGGAATACCCGCCATCAAGGCATGAGGCTTTACATCTTTTGTAACAACTGCTCCTGCGGCTATCATTGCAAATTCCCCAACCGTATGTCCGCACACAATCGTACAGTTTGCCCCCAGTGACGCATCATGCTTAATCAGTGTTTTTTTATATTTATGCTTCTTCGGATATCTTGCCCTTGGCGTCAGATCATTCGTAAATACCGCAGACGGCCCGCAAAATACAAAGTCTTCTAATTCTACTCCTTCATAAACCGATACATTATTCTGTACCTTAACGCAATTGCCAAGCTTTACATTATTTGAAATATTCACATTCTGTCCGAGAGAACAGTTTTCTCCTATCCTCGCTCCCGACTGAATATGAGAAAAATGCCAGATTTTAGTACCTGCTCCAATCCAGACATTTTCATCAGCAATGCTTGTCGGATGCATATAAAATTCCTTCATTATATCCGCCTTCTCCACTCTTCTTATTTCTTTTGCCGGAATACCTGTCCAGCCTGGAAAGTTTTGCCGTATCCAGTTCATTTTCTTTTTTTATCCATAATATGCTATCTTTTCTGGGGCGGTTCAGACTGCTTGCTATTTCTTTTACTGTAACAAATTTATCTGATGCATGATTATGCATAACCGTCCGCATAACTGGCTACATATCCTTTCTTTTTCCAAACATATCTGCAAAATCCATCGTAGAACATTCTTTCAGAGGCAGCCTCACGGTTCTTTTCTCTGCCGAAGACAGATATATTGCCAGTACCAGCTCCAGTGCCCGCTTTCCGGCTTCTGCATTCACGTATGGTTCTCTGTCATTCTTTATCGCTTCTATCATATCCGCATATAACGGGCTGTGTCCGTAACCGTACACGTCCGGCGGATTCTCTGCATACTCCGCCATGACTGCCTGCGGTTCATCCAGGGTATCGGCAAATCTCCACTCTTCTATTTTATTTACACTCTGCCCGCCTGCTTTGACTGTTCCTTTTTCGCCAAATAAATAAAGCGTTTCCTCCAGATTTTGAGAAAATAAATTCGTAGTACCTTCTATGATTCCATATGTTCCATTTTTAAATTTCACCAGCGCCATTCCCAAATCTTCTGCTTCTATATAATCGTGCTTCATCCTGTCTGTTATTCCAGTTACTTCTTCTATCTCATCTCCAAGCATCCACCTTAAAAGATCTATGTTATGGATGCACTGATTCATCAGCGCTCCCCCGTCCTGTTCCCATGTACCGCGCCATTTTGCTTTTGCATAATATGCATAATCACGGCACCAGCGAATATGCGCCGTTCCATACAGCATTCTTCCAAATCTGTTTTTTTCTAAAGCATCCCTGATTTTCTGTATGGACTTATTAAAACGGTTCTGATGAGAAACACATACTTTTACTCCTTTTTTCGCAGCTGCCTGAATAATCATTTCTGCATCCGTAAGCGATAATGCAATTGGTTTTTCAATAATCAGACTGCATCCGGCACTGATACAGTCCAGTGCGATTGCTGCATGCTTACCAGACTCTGTAGCTATCGCTGCCAGATCTATTTTTTCCGCATCGAGCATTCTTCGATAATCTGTATACTGACGGACATTTTCCAGTCCGAACTTTCCCGCCTTATCCTGCATCTTTCGCTCATCTGTATCGCAGATTGCGGCAAATTCAAGATGATTCTTTTTTGCTGCTGCGATATGATTCGGTGAAATTCTCCCGCAGCCAATCAGAGCATACCTCATTTTCCGATTCCCTTCTTACAAATACTGCATAACTTCATATTCCTTTACAATAGATTCCATATCCGTAATATTAGATTTCATATGCCGATATCTATAAATATTTCCATGATTAATAAAGCGCAGTACACTTTCATGAATATCTGATTCCTTATCGTTATACCAAAAAATTTCTCATAATCTGTATATGTAAAATCCATCACATACCCTTTTCTTTATAAAACCTCTATATTATCACGATATATAAACGTACTCATAACATTCTTTGTATCAAAAATAATCTTCGCATTCTCCTGCACCATCTCATAATCTACGTTATGATGTGCTGCTGTAATCATCACCAGGTCAGCCCAGGATACCGCATCCGGCGTCAGTGCCTCTATACTCTGTGCACTCTGGCCATATATACCGGCAAACTCCCGCACCCAGGGGTCATAATATCTGACCTGTGCTCCTTCTGTGCGCAGTTCTTTCATAACACGAATCGCCGGTGATTCCCGGCAGTCATCTATATCATTTTTATATGCCACGCCGAGCATCAGCACTCTGGCTCCGTTTACTGCCTTTTTAAAGCGGTTTAATATATGCCTCACACGTTCCACACAGTATTCCGGCTGGCTGTCATTTATTACCATAGAATTTTCTATCAGAGTCGTGTGAAATCCATATTCCCTCGCCTTCCATGTAAGATAATACGGATCTAACGGAATGCAGTGTCCCCCAAGCCCCGGACCTGGATAAAACGGCTGAAACCCATATGGCTTTGTTTTTGCTGCATCAATAACTTCCCACACGGAAATACCCATCCTGCTGCAGAGACGGGTAATTTCGTTAATCAGCCCTATATTTACATTCCGGTATGTATTTTCCAGTATCTTTTCCATTTCAGCCACGGCAGGCGATGACACCGTAAATACTTCTCCATCCAGTACAGCCCGGTACATCGCGCTGATAACCTGTGCGGCATCCTTTCCAACAGCTCCTACCACCTTTGGAGTATTTTTCGTTTTATATATAAGGTTGCCAGGGTCAACACGTTCCGGACTGAAACCTAAATAAAAGTCCCGGCCGCATGTAAGACCGGAACCTTTTTCTAATATCGGTTTGATAAATTCTTCTGTAGTCCCTGGATAGGTCGTGGATTCTAATACCACCATTGTACCAGGCTTTAAATACTTCGAAACTGTTTTGGCAGAATCTCTTACATAACTGATATCCGGTTCCTGATGCAAATCCAGCGGAGTCGGAACACAGATTGCAATAAAATCTGCTTCACTGATACGTGAAAAATCAGATGTCGCCTGCAGCATGCCGTTTTTCACTAATTCAGATAAATCACCGCCAGCAACATCCCCGATATAATTAATCCCCTGATTCACTTTGTCTGTTTTTGATTTCTGAATGTCAAAGCCTATCGTTTTAAACCCGGCCTTTGCCTTTTCCACTGCCAGAGGAAGACCGACATAACCTAGTCCGATTACTCCGGCAATAATACTTTTTTCTTTGATTTTTCTTAACAACTCTGTTTTCATCAGTCTGACTCCCAATATCCTAATAAAATATCTGGTAAACTGCTGTTATTTTTTTCATCTAAATGCGTCGGAAAGAAGCGGCCTGATTTTTCAAATTTTCTTCCATTCCGGTTAACATACGTAACCTCTAATACATTCGGAATGTTTCTGTCCTGAAACGGAATTGAAAAACTGCCGTTTGAACCATGAACATGCACCAGCTGATGATTTTTATTCAGATTTATCAGCGAGTTCAGTATTTTCTCACTCTTATTAAAATCTAACAGGCCATGCAGTTCCATTACAATCTGATCAAACTGGTTCAAAATTCCGGCATCTATTGACGATAAAACATCCCATTCTGCCCCTTCTACATCCATTTTTAACAGCATATTCCTTTCACTGGAATGGCCGTTTGATTTTAATAATTCCTTCAGGGTTTTCAAATCTTTCCTTTCACAGCCTTCTTTGCATATTCCAGTCTTTTTCCATATAAAATTTTTGTTATATGATGGCAGCTTTTGGATTGTGTGGTCATACATATACACTTTGATGCCTTGTTTCTTCGCAAAAAAAGAATCCCAGGATACATCATCACAGATACCAAAGCTATATGCTGTTTTTTTACCTGAAAAATCATTCAGCATGACATAACCGCCGTCATAATGCCGGCCTGCCCGGATATACCCCCCCCCGGTCACATTTTTGATTTCAAGTAACGTTATTAACTTCGACAGATAACTTTTTATATCATCATTGCGAAGCAGCGGTCTGTATTCCGCACGAATACGCCCTAAATTGACGCTATATCTTATATCCCTGAATGTATGCCATATTTCTTTCACAATAAACACGAAATTTCCCATTTGATACCTCCGTCATATCCGTTTTACACAATTTTTCAGCATTATATGCCGGCACAATTACAGATATCTCTTTCATGCATTTCATCCTTATTTAAATGTCTTTGAATCACCGCATCCATCTTTTTTGCAATTTCTGCATAAGAATACTGTAAAACATACGATTCATCTCTTGTAACCGATGTATATCCCTGTGCTTTCCACTCTTCATATTTTTGCAAAATATATGATTTTAAATAAGGAAATGTCTCAGAATCCCTGCATGTTTCATAACAGCATCCGCCCAGCTGATTCATATGCCTGCTCGGATAGCTATACGCCACATCACCTGAAAGTGTGTAGATAACCGGCTTTTTCATCATCATGTATTCATACATTTTTCCGGTCCAGTCTATTTTCTGATATCTGGTGTTACGGCTCATCTGCAAAAGAATTGCGGCACTGCGCTGTTTTTCCAAGACAGCAGACCGGCTGACAAGCCCGTGGTCATGAAATATCTCAGATACACCTTCTTCTGCAGCCTGTTTTTCTGCCATAAAACCTCCTTCGCCGAAAAAATCAATCGAAATATCATTTCTGTCTAATCTATTTTCAGCTGTAAGCTCACGAATGGCTCTGCATACTGGTTTCATATTGTTCGCCGGATACATGGTACCTGTGTATACAATACAAAACCGGTCTGATTTCAGCGGCGGAAGGCATTCCTCGAAATCATACCCGTTTGTAATCGTTTCTCTGGGCACATAAGACGGCGTATTTGTTTTCATTCTGCTGCTGGCCCGTAATATTACATCTGCGTTTTTACAGTATTTATAAAGGTTCCTTTTATGTCTTTGATAAGATAAAGGTGTGTCTTCTTCACAGGCATACGGATCACGGAAATCTGCAATCCAGACAATCTTCGGATTTTCTTTTTTTAATCTGCCAGCTGCTATACTGCTCCAGAAAGGCCCATTGCTGGAAATAATGACATCATACGCCTGCAAATTCATTGTTTTACAAAAGTTTACAATATTTTGTGCCCACAGCATGTCCAGAATATCTAATGCAAAAATATAAAATTCTTTTTTCATCTTTTTAGCAAGCGTTACTGGTCTTTCGTGAATTACCTCTGTTGACGGGCCTCCGTATTTTCTGCTTCTTTGAAATCTTTTTCTTAATGTATAATACAGCTTTAGCAATAAATTCAGCCTGACTTCGTAACAATGGCTGATATATTTCAAATCTCTTTCAAGCAGTTCATCTTTTTTACTAAGATGAATTAAACTGTTTTTATCATAAAAATTTCTGGTTTCCGTCAGCAGACTGATATCATAGCCGCCCAGCTTCGTTAAATATTTTGCTATTTTAGTCCACCTGACAGAGCCTATTCCCTGCTGGGGTGCAAAATATTTAGCCAAAATCAATACTTTATACATGCATCATCCGCCTCCTTAAAAACGCATGTTTCATTTTGCCATTTCTTTTATCATGCCCAGATAGGATTCAGCCGACTTCTCCAGCTGAAATTCCTTTTCAATTACAATTCTTCCATGCATGTTTACGCTGTCAGAATCATAAAGTCTGCGGATTACTTTCACATAATCTTGCGGACTGCTGCAATTGTAATAATCTAAATTTTCAGCGGCCGGTATTCCTTCTATCCCGATTTTATTTGTTAAAACCGGAATGCCTGCATACATCGCCTCGATACATTTTACTTTAATTCCGGCACCCAGGCTGAGCGGAGCTACAAAGCACATTCCTTCGGCAAACCAGCGGTCGATATTTTCTACATAACCAGTCATATGAATTTTATCACTTTCTAAATCACCCGCTGTTTCCCTGCCGCCTTTTCCTATAACCACAAATTCACAATCAAGGTCTGATAAAAGCGGCATCACATACCTGGCAAACCACCTGACTGCTGTGATATTTTCTTTTCGCTTCATATAGCCAAAATATATGATATTATGATTCTTTCGGTGATGCTGCATTCTGCTCCTGTGATAATACGGAGCAATAACCTTTATTTTCGAACGGTTTACCTTATATCTGCAAAGCAGGTTTCTGTCTTTTTTATTTTGGACAACAACCCTGTCGCATATTTCCAGAGCACGGATTTCTCGATGAAACATATTTGCGGCTCTTAGATTTTTGTATTTTTTCCGAATAAGACTCTTTTCCTGTGCAGTTTCCCTTGCATAGGCCTGAAATGTAACATCGTGCTCTACAGCTGCAAAATTTGCCTTTGGAAATAAAGCGCGGATCATCTCTGCATACAGGACCACTGCTGTCCATTCTAAGATTACCACATCCGGCCTGTATCCTTCTTTTTGCATGCGCACCAGTCTTTTTATCATCTCATGCGCTAATCGCGAAGATAATGCATCTCCATATTTATAAAAAGGATTGATTTTCGAATGAATGCTCAGACAGTTCCATATAAATTTTTTCATTCCTTCTGGAACAACAATCAGCTCCATTCCTGAATCATAACGGCTTTTATCAAAACAGGCCTCTTCCTTTTTTGAACAAAATGTAACCAGTCTGATATGTACAGATTTATCTTTCGCAAAATAAGACTGATAAAAATTAACCGTCTTCCCGCCGGCATGAGATACTCCGTCAAATGGTGTGCACAAAGAAATCCAAAGCAGTTCCACAATCATTCTCCTCTAAATACTATAATCCTTCTTCTTTAAACAAGCGCAAACAGCACTAACAGCATTGACCAGGAACCCCGGATTGTCAGATAAGTAATTCCTTCAAATAATACTGCCGTTACCATATAGGCCCATTTATTATTCTTATTTCGGATAATGGCTTTCACAGCATAAAAATAATAAATGAAAGCTCCGAAAATACCATTCCCTACGATAAGCGTAACCACATCTGTCTCTGGATTCCATCCAAGCCCGGATGATACCGGATTTCCATAAAATATCGAAAACCGGTATCCGGCAGAAAAATAGCCGCACCCAAAAATTACATTTAAAATATTTTCTTCTTTCAGCACATTCAGCAGGTTCAGATAATAGGAAGCATGAACACCTGTACTGGAATCTGCATCTGAAATATCCGTTATATTTTTAAGTCCTGCCAGAATTCCGCTAATCCTGTTACTCAGGCTGTCTCCTGCAAATAAAATGCCAAAACATGCCACCGCCATAAATACCAGACAGAAAGCAAATAACCGGGATTTCATTTTCATCTTTCCTTTAAACAGCATAAGAAACCAGTAACAGATTACGCCCGCAAATGCAACATAGCCAGACCTGGATGTAGAAAGCAGAATTGCAAAAAGAAAGAATATTCCAATGGTATACTTCTTTTTTTTCATCCAAAGAATAAATCCCACAATCATAATCAGCGAAAAATTCGCTGGTTCCCAGCCCAGCCCTGTCATCCTGATAACCGCATCATTCGGTCCGCCTACAAAATGGTCAAACCGCACCGTATTTCCTCCTACAGTCACATGCAGCAGTTCTGAAAAAATAACCGTATTTAATTTGATGCGGAAAAGAGCATAAACGATAATTTGCAGATATCCCCATATCATCTGAATCAAGCTTCCGATTTCCATTCCTTTTAAAAAGCTTTCGCGTACCTGCTTCATTTCATAAGAATTGTAAGCGCAGGACAAAAATCCAAAAAGCATAATATACTTAAACGCCAGTTTGAGAAGCTGCATCCTTCCAGGCAGGTCAATGACAAGAAAAGACGCTGCAAAAGACAGCATAATACTTACCAGAAACGATGCAAAGAAAGAAAAGTACCCGCTCTTTGTACTGATACGCAGTCTGCATCTGCTGACTGTCAGCTTATATACAATCCATACAGCAAGAATATAATTATAAAACGCTCCTATCCCAAAATTGAGAGCACCCATACTGCAGGTTGCCCCTACCATTGTACATAATCTTAATTCAGTTTTTCTTTGCCCAGATAACAGTTTCAAATCCATAATAAACCCAGGTACCTATATACACTTTCTTTTTTATCTTACTAACCGGTTCCATCAGATATCCTGCAAGCCAGTATATGATCGGTTTGTAAGGATTTTTACATTGCAGTATTTTCATGCCATCCTTATACAGCCTTAAAATAACTTTTTCTGCATCAGGAAGATATCTGTGCGTACAGTCATCATAAAAGTTTACGCCAGTATTGCAGCATGTCTGAAACCGTCTGCTCCATCGAAATCTTCTGTGACCACCCTGTATGACGCTTTAGCTTTTCAGTATTTCCTGCAATTACCTTTTCATCTGAAGGTCGTAAAAGACATTTATCTGTTATAATTTCCAGTTTATGGCTGATTTCCGTTTCAATCATTGCAATAATATCCCGCATCTGATAAATATGTTCGGATGAAATATTATAAGCTTCACCAGGCATGCCTTTTTCTGCCAGCAGTACCAGCGCACGGATTAAATCCCTCTGATCCAAAATTGCTCTTCTCGTTTCCAGATTGCCTGCACGAATCCGATAACTGCCATCTCTCTCTGCTTCAACTGCCCGATAAGTAAAATCAGATGTTGCATCGTTCACTTTCCGAACACCAGTCGAGTTAAAAATACGTGCCCTGATACAGCGGATATTGTCATTTTTGTAATACTGATAAGCCAGAAAATCCTGGGCGGCTTTGCTTACTCCATACGGATGCAGCGGCTTTAACTTTGCTGTTTCCTTCACAAAAACTTCGTTACCTTTAAGTTCATTCAGCGTTTCTCCATACTCAGCACTGCTGCATGCCACTACTACCACAGGGTCATAGCCTGCCTTCACTTTTCTTGTATCTTTAACTGCCTCAAATACCGATATCGTACCGTTAATATTTATATCCATTGTCTCAAACGGCCGCTCCCAGGAAATCTGAGGATAAGACTGCGCCGCCAGATGATATATCTGCTCCGGCTGGAACTCTTCAATAATTCTTCCAATGCTCCTCGGGTAACGGATATCACATTCTAAAAGCTTTGCTTTTGCTCTGATTTCATTCAGGTTTACCGTTGGCTTATAATAAGTCCCAGTTACCTGATACCCCCCCCCGGAGAAATTTCCAAAATATTCCACCATATGGGAACCAGCCATCCCGCCTGCACCAGTAATCAATACTTTCATCTGTCATTCCTCCAAAGCACCATCTATACTTCTAACGGTTCGTAATTTTCCGGGCTGTAATGCAGTACCTGCGTTCCATTATCTTCAAAGCAAAATGGAATATGCATCAGGCCTTTCATTGCTTCCAGCACACTTCTGCGCTGTTCCGGGCAGACATAGAACAGCAGGAAACCTCCGCCTCCGGCGCCAAGCAGTTTCCCTCCCAAAGCTCCTGCCTTCCTGCCTGTTTCATACAGACGGTCTATCATATCTGTACTGACATGACTGCCAGTCTGGCGCTTTAGCTGCCATGTATAATCCAAAAGCCTTCCAAATTCATCTAAACAGCCGTCTTCATCCGTCAGAATTTTATGGGCTTCGTCAACCAGCTGCAGCATTTCTTTCATTTGAAATATCTTATCTTTTTTCGAACGTGCATCTGCGGCATGTATTTCAGATGACAAGCGTGTAAATCCTGTAAAAAACATAAGTAAATTTTTCTGAAGCCGTTCTTTCCGTTCAGGACTGATGATTACCGGCAGAACTTCATAATTTTCTCCATAAAAATTTATTCGGTTTAATCCTCCATAGGCCGCCGCAATCTGGTCCTGCCATCCGCCGGCTTCCTGACACATCCTGCGTTCCAGATAAATCGCTTCATCAGCCAGCCGTTTTTTGTCTGCATATTTTCCTTTCAGACAGTAAAAAGCATTCAGCATCCCTACAGCAAAAGATGAACTGGTACCCAGCCCCGACCTGGCAGGAAGGTCTGCTTCATATGTCAGGCGGATTTCCTGCATATCAAGCATTTTCATAGCATTTCTGATAGCTGGATGACTGATATTTTCTATCTCTTTTACCCGCTCAATTCTCGAATAAGACAATTCCGTACTATATTCAAAAAACCGTGGTAAATGACGTACTGTAACGTAGCAGAATTTATCAAATGTAGAAGACAGCACTGCTCCGCCATATTCCCTGAAAAATTCCTCGATATCTGTTCCGCCGCCAAAAAAAGACATCCGAAACGGTGTTTTTGTTATAATCATAATTTCTCACGTTTTCCTTCTATTCCTCTTTGATAATCCATAATTCCCTGCCTGATATCCCCTGTCTCTCTCCCTGTTATAAGCAAAAATAATACTACTAAAAATCTTGTAACATAAAAATACATCCAGGACAGCGGACAGAAATAATCTTTCCAGTTACGCAGTACAATCAGCCTGTTTCTCGTTGTATAATACAGCTTCAGTCCTTTTATCCTATCCGCAGACCGCCCTATCTTGTGCCATATCACTGCATCAGAAACATATTTTATCCGGTATCCATTTTTTAAAAGCCTTACGGAAAGGTCTGAATCTTCACAATACATAAAAAACTGTTCCGAAAACAATCCTATTTTTCGATAAATGTCTGCCGGCATAAGAAAGCAGCATCCGCATACAAAGGATACATACCGGCTCATAGAAAACTTTTGATGCCTGAATGTCCCAAATACTTTTGATGTTTTGCCCCCGCCATACCATATTTTATCCCGGCTGCTGTAATCATTAATCCTGCAAGTCAGCACCGTATTTTTCTCATAAGCAGAAATCATTCTCTCAAGAAAATCGGGGCTCACAACTGTATCATTATTTAAGCATAAAAGAAACTCAGCCTTTTCTTTTAAAGCAATTTCTGCACCTACATTATTTGCCGCTCCAAATCCTATATTTTCACCCAGTATCCTTACAACTACCCCTTCTAAATTTTCGCAGTCCGATATCCGTTCTTCCAGATTCGAATGGTTATCGACGACTATAATCACATAATTGCTGTATGTAGATTTTTTTATGCTTTTGATACACTCTAATGTATCCCTTCGTCCATTATAATTGATAAGTATGATTCCAATTTTTCCATTCATTTTAACGCTTCTTTTATAACCTCATCTGTAAGTCTGACAACATTCGGAAAGCTGTATTCCTCTGCTCTTTTTTCTGCCAGTTTTTTATCGAACCCATATTCTTTAAAATACGCTTTCTCAATTCCTCTCGAAATCGAAGAAATATCATAAGGGTCTGCCAGAACCGCCGCTCCTTCCCCCAGTTCTTTCATTGACGAACAGCTGCCTGTTACAACCGGAATGCCATATCTGAATCCTTCAATAATCGGTATTCCAAATCCCTCATATTCAGAAACAAGCAGCACAGCCTTTCCATGACGGTATAAATAAGACTTATCATTATCGCTGATATAGCCCAAAAAAATAATCCTGTCACCAAATCCGCGCTCTTCTGCAAATTTTTTCAAGCTGGGATAATTTTTATTCCAGCTCCCGGCCAGATACATTCTGACCGGCTCTGATGGATTCTTTTTACAAAAATCCATAAATCCCATCATTGTATTCTTTAAATTCTTATTCGGCCTCATATCTCCTATATAAAAAACAAACGGCCTGTTTCCATCAATCAGTCTGCTGTCCGGGCACTTTTTCTGACTTTTGGATTCCACATAGGAACATTTGATAACTTTGATTTTGCTTTCATCAATTCCATAAAACCTGATAATATCTTTTTTTGTGTTTTCCGATACACAGGCTACATAGTCCGCTTTTTTCAGTGACCGGTAATACATGTTCAAATATATCCTGCGTATGACAGAATAATTTTCAGGATAAATCCTCACCATCAAATCATGTACAATGCATATCTTTTTTGCGCTTTTATATATTGTATGCGGATATAACCCATCACAAATATATACGTCATTTTTCCCGAAAAACAGTTCTATTGGAATGATATATGCAAATATCTTTGGCAGTCTGGATATAATCAGAACTGGTCTCATCCACTGATTTTCCTTCTCACTTATGCGTTTTCTGCAGACACCTTTAAAATCAAAGCATGCAGAAACTATCTTATATTCCCTCTTCCGGCTTAACAGGCCCTTCGTTACATTTTCATGAAATAAATGTACTCCTGTTTTCTTTTTTCTTAAAATTAAATTACCATTAAGCAAACATACTTTTTTCATTTCCATATGGCTGCCTCATCTCCCCTCTTCCAGCGTCCGGACAGCCACAGAATAGAACCATGCAGTTCCCCTTCGTCCAGTGTCAGGATATCCATCATGTATCAAATTTTGTGCTAAAATCATTGATAAGCTTCTTTATATATCTTTTGCATAACTGCTTCTGTCTTTTTTATGTCATACTGCTTCGCTTTTTGGGCATTATACTGTCCGCATTTCAGCCTGAAACTTTCGTTTTCCATCATCTGCTGAATGGCTCCTGCTATCTCATTCACGGATCCTGGATCGATACAGATACCTGTTCTTCCATTTTCTGTATAATCCCTCATACCATTTACATTGGAAGATATCAGCGGCAAGCCCGCTGCCATCGCTTCCATCGGAGCGATCCCAAATCCCTCACGGACAGATGGATGTATAAAACAGTCTGCCGCCTTGCACAGCTGTGCGATATCCCTGCGAAAACCAAGCATTCGGATATTCTCTTCCATACCGTAATCTTTTATTATTCTTCTATATCCAGCTTCCAGCTTCCCCTGCCCTATGATCAGATAAACGATTCCGGGGTTTTGCAGCCTGTGCAGCGCCTCTATGACAGCCTTTTGATTTTTCCGTTCATGCAGTTCTCCGACGGAGAGCAGTACAAAAGCATCATCCGGTACCTTCAGCTCCCGGCGTTTTTCTTCCCGTGTTACAGAACACGATGCAAACTTCCCGGTATCCACACCGATTCCCGGTATATATACTGTTTTTCCGGCATGAAAATGTTTTTTCGCCCGTTTATA
Source organism: uncultured Eubacterium sp. (assembly GCA_947384955.1). Classification (GTDB taxonomy): domain Bacteria; phylum Bacillota; class Clostridia; order Lachnospirales; family Lachnospiraceae; genus Eubacterium_J. The sequence goes on from CANDJC010000008.1 coordinate 41,888, forward strand.
ATCCTCACGGTTTATCGTAATGAGTACATCTGTGAGCCGGCTCAATCCGCGTTCTGCGGGATAATAAAACAGCCAGTTTCTGACTGGCGCTCCATCAAAAAAATGAAAACCGTGTGCTGTATAAAAGACTTTCATTTGATTCTTTCTGCGGTACTTCGCCGCCTCTGTCCTTACAATCGCAGCACAGATCGGTGAATGACAGTGTACAAGGTCAAACCGCTTTTTCAACAGCTTCCTTACCTGCAGTACGGATCTGATCTGCATTCCGGCTTTTTTCATGCTTCTTGAAAAATCAATATGCACGATGTACACGCCTTTTGCCCTCATTTTCCTGACGAAATCATCAATTCTTTCCTGCGGACTGACTTCTTCTTTACTGTGAAAATTTGCCGCCAGCGTTACCTCATATCCAAGACTCAAAAGAATATCCACATTGCTTCTGTTAAAATTGTCAAACATTGAAGCCTGTGAAGCAATACACAAAACCTGTTTTCTATGTGATGACATGATATTTACCTTTCTGATGGTGTGACCGTTCCTTGCTTTTTAAACTGCCTGACCCACACATTTTCCTCTTCCTTTCACGCATTCTTATAAAAAGAGCTGGCTTCGCCATCCCCGCAGCCATTTTTACTCCAGGGTAATTTCTGTTTCCTATGACTCCTTCTCCTCTCATGCAGCCTTCAGACTCTCATGAAAGGTTCGGTTTTATCCATTCTTCGAAAATACTGCTGCTCCAAATACTGCAATATTATTTTCCTGGTAAAATTTCATTGCATCATCAATCATTCCATGTGTTGTCGTGCCTGTCCTGCAAATCATCAGGACATTTCCCGTTTCTGTCAGCTCATCCCAGATCTCTGCATTCATCACACCATTTTCTACGGGTTTCATCTCAATTCCCCAGACCTGAAGCTGTTTTACGATACTCTCCAGACATTCTTTTTCCTGTTCACTAAAAACGAAATCCGATACCGCACAAAACTTTTTTACATCCATCCTGCTGCACGCAAGCCTCAGCCTGTTAACTGTCAGCATCTTTGTATGTTCATACTTATCAGACTGCTGTCCGGCAGCTGCCAGAACGCCCTGATTCCGCTTCCTGCCTGGCAGTAAAATAGACCCATAAACCGGAAACAGATACAAATCCTTCATTTCTTTTGTACTTTTTACTGTATCGCCAAAGACATAAGAGCATGAAAAAATAAATCCATACAAAAAAATACCAGCTGCAAGCCCGATAAATATATACTTCATTCCAAGAACCGGCTGGCTGTCAGATATCAGTTTTTCAGATGAATTTGTATCATCTGGTGTATCTTTCCCTTCTTCTGCACCAATTGCCGCCAGATAAGATACTGTCTGCTTTTCACTAAAAGAAGAAGTCATTGTTCTTAAGTTTGTCTTATAAGATGACAAAAGCATCCGTTTCTCATATTGCTGTGACTGCAGTCCGCTGTCTGCAATTACGCTTTTCATACTGTTGATAAGCTCCAGTGTATGACTGCCGGCTGCTTTCTTTACCCTGGAAGAATATTTCTTCAGGGCATCCTGCATAGCTGATGCCATTTTTTCAGTTTCTTTTTCACTTGTTCCTGTTACTTCGACATAGAAAAATGCCTGTTTCTTCTGATAGATGTCCGCCTGTCCATCTATCAGTACCGTTTGATTTGAGACGCCGCTTTCTTTTTGATACGCTGTTATCAGCTCTGACAGATAGCTTTTATCTTTTTGCCAGCATCCAGATTCTGCCATCGTCTCTGCAGCGCCTCCATTCAGTATATAATTTAAATAACCTTCTATAATCCCTGTAAATTCCTCTCCTTTGGCATCCTTAATGCAAAAGAGCATAACAAGCTTGTTCCTGTGATACGCATCTAACTGCATTAAAACAGAATGCTCCAGATATATTTCAAGCCCGCCGATTTGCTTCTCCAGTAAGACTGCATCTGCTACCGCCTGTTCTTCTGCCTCTGTCAATACTGCTTCTCCTTCCGCAGCCAGAGCTGCAGACTTTTTCTCCTCAGCATCTTTCATCCGCCCGTATCCGCCTAAAACCGCTGCGGATATAACCGCACAGACAGCAATCTGTTTCCACTGTCTCAAAAGCCTGCACAGCAAATCCTTCAGGTCGGTTTCCGCTTCCTGTGTCCTTTTCCAGGAATACCCTGTATCCATTCCGGTTTTATCCTTTCACTGCATTTATATTTTTTATCTCTGCCCCGCCCGCTCTGTCTGCCTGTTCTGCAGGCAGCGTCAGGCTTCATTCATAATCTCAGCGACAGACTTCATAATTTTTACATACATCGCATAGCTGTCCGCTTTTCCGGCGGATGCCCGGCTGTCCGGCTTCCCTGTGCCTGCAGCCTCTTCTTTTCTGCCGCTTCGTCTTTCAGTTTTCTCCTTCCCGTTCTGCGGCTGCTTCCACATATCCAGAACAGCCTCCGACGGAGCCGCCACGCCCCAGAGCAGCTCGTCCGCCCCGGCATCCAGCGCCGCACAGATATTCACAAATGTTTCCATGCTCATAATCCTTGTCCCGCGCTCAATATGGCCCAGAAACGACATGCTGATGCCGCACCTTTTTGCCAGTTCATCCTGCGACCATCCCCTGGCCTTCCTGACCTGGCGGATCCGCATCCCCGTCTTTCCATAATCCAGTTCCCGCATTATTTCCTCCTGTCTTAACCGCTGCCAGCAAAACAGCTGCCTCAAAATTTTCATGCCTGCCGATGAAAAACAAAGCTCCTTTTCAAACTATGCTCATCTGTATCCGGAGCATAACATTTTATAACAAACTGTTGTGTTCAAACTGGCCTGGTGAATCCCTGAAAGCCCTGATTTATGCGGGTTTTCGAAGCCCGTACTTAAAATCCCGGTGTCTGTTTTCCCGCATTCTTTTTCGGAAGTGCTTTTCATCTGAAGCTGCGGATGCATTTTAAAATACCGTGCTGTTTGTGAAATCTGTACAAAAAACCAACAGAAAATAAAGAGAAAAAGACCAGAATTTGAAAAATCCGACAATTTTTTCTTTGGGGTTGCAAAAATAAGAGAATTGATTTAGAATACTTTCAGATAACAATTTGTTATAAAATGTTATCCATTAGAACTTTTTAATTAAAACAGATGCCTGATAAAAACCAGCAAAAGAAACCTGCTCAAAAGATTCTGCGGCTTTCCGCCAGATAATAAAACCCTCTTTCAAAAATGAACAAAACAAGAAGCGGACAAAACAAAAAGCAGGAAAAACAAGATTATTCTGAAGAGACTGAAAAAAGCAGTGAATTTTAATTTCACTGCTTTTTCGCATAGATACTGATTTACAGACGCATATTTCTGATATCAGACAGCATCGTTTCCTGTTCTTTTTTTCTCTCAGATACCCTTTTATCAATATCATCTTTAAATATATCCACCCATACACTACTCACAGATTCCATCTTCCTGACACCTTCCATTACTTTTGGATTCATATCTTTCTTTCAAATACCGGTTTAGATTTCCAATATTGTAAAGCGGAAAATTTATAAGCCAGTCCTGCTCCCGAAACCCGGACATTGATACTCTTACAGCATCCTTTATTCCATATTTCTGTACAAAAGCCTTTAAACTTTTCGCTTGCAGGTTTTCTTCTGCCTTTACTTCCAATGGAACAATGCCGTCATCTGTCTGAATCAGAAAATCCAGTTCAGAAGCGGCATTATCCGCGGACCAGTAGAATATATCATTTTCTGAATCAACGATTAACTGCTGCAAAACATACTGTTCTGTCAGGGCTCCCTTAAATTCTTCAAACAGCCTGCTGCCTTCTAAAATTGTTCTTGCGTTCAGGCGGGACATGGCGCCGAGCAGGCCAATATCAGCAATAAACAGCTTAAATGCTGAAAAATCCTGATATGCCCTAAGCGGAAAATCCGGTTTTTTCACCCGGCTGATTTTATATACAAGCCCTACATCCATCAGCCATGTAATGGCTGCTTCATATTCTCTCGCTCTGGCTCCTTCACGGATTAACCCATAAATAAACTTTTTATTTTCTTTTGCCAGCTGGGCCGGAATTGAATTCCACAGCATTCTGATTCGTGTAACAATTTCCTTTGGCGCATGCTTGGATAAATCGTTTTCATAGGCATATAATAACCAGTTTTGGATTTCTCTGACTTTTTTCAAATCTCTGTTCGTGATAAATTCCAATACCGCCTCTGGCATTCCCCCGACATAATAGTAGTATTTCAGATAATCCGTATACTTTGTTTTAAATGCCTGCATGATAACCGTATCATTCCTGTCCAAAATTTCTAAAAGCTTCTCTTCACCGCATGCAAGTAAAAATTCCCGGAATGTCAGCGGATATAAACTGCAAAAATCAACTTTTCCAACCGGAAACGAAGTTCCTTCATGCAGCGCAATCCCCAAAAGAGAACCTGCCGCTATGATATGATACTGAGGTGCATTTTCCTGAAAATACTTTAAGGACTTTAATGCTCTGGGTACTTCCTGCACTTCGTCAAAAATAATAAGCGTCTTCTCAGGATGAATCTTAAAGCCTGCTTCTATTTCCAGCATTTCTATAATTCTGTCAATATCAAACGCTTCCCGGAAAACTTCTTTCATTCTCTCATTCTCATCCATGCTGATATAAGCACATCTCTCATAATACAGCCTGCCAAACTCTTTCATAATCCATGTTTTTCCTACCTGCCGTGCCCCTCGCAGTACCAGCGGCTTTCTGTTAACTCCGCATTTCCATGCCTCTAACTGTCTGATTGCTTCCCTGTACATATGCATCACCTTCTTACGCAGTCTTTATGATTTCTATCATACTTTATTTAATCTTTTTATACAACAAGAAAGCAGTGAATTTTAAAGGAAACCTTCAAAACTGACTTCAAAAATATATGATTGCAGATATCCTATCCATGTGCTAAACTGAACGCAATAACAAATCAAAATTTAATCAATAGCCGGAGGCAGAATATTTTATGGAAATAAAGATGATAGATTTACAAGCGATTACTGTTATTGGTAAAGAGGGTTTATGTACCGCTGAAGAAAATATTGTTCAGCAGTTATGGCAGGAAGCCAATTCTCATTTTGATGAAGTGGCTGCTCTTGGAATGAAAAATTCAGATGGGACGTATGTTGGATTCTGGGGAGTAATGAGCGATGAAAGCAAGTCTTTTCGTCCATGGACTCATCAGTTCACGAGAGGATTATACCTTGCAGGTGTTGAAACTTATGCTGATGCAGCTGCACCCGAAGGATGGGCGAAATGGGTTATGCCAGCGCGAAAATATATTGTTGCGGACGTTGAACCAGACAGATATGGTGAAATATTTAACGAGGTAATCAATAATATCATTTCAGAAAAAGGAATGAAGCTCGCGGGGGCAGTGTGTGATTATACTGAGCCTGCGACAGGAAAAAACAAGTTATTTTTTCCTGTTGAATCTTTATAAGAAATTCCAGCTTCTGCCATCGGCTTTGCCCCAAAGCTGAACTGGCGTCCCTTGAGAAAAGACCAGAATTTGAAAAATCAGACAATTTTTTCTTTGGGGTTGCAAAAATAAAAGAATTGATTTAGAATACTTTCAGATAATAATTTACTATAAAATGTTATCCATTAGAACTATTATGATATAAAAACAAAAGGGTGAGCCAAATAATCCGTGATGATTTACACGGTTTATTTTACACACCCGTATCAGGGGCTGCTGTCTAAGACATGCAGCCCCTCATTCTGTGCCTCTGGCTGCCGCTTCTAATCTGCGGCTGCTCTGACTGATTGTGCACTCTGCTCAGGCTTCTGGCTCCTCTTTCACCATATCCTTCTTCAGCGCTTCTAATTTTTCAGCCGCATCCTCCAAAGACGTGCCCTTTACTCCAAAGTAATATTTTATCTTTGGTTCTGTCCCCGACGGACGCACGCAGCACCACGCATTATTTTCCAGCTCGTAATACAGCACATTTGAAGACGGAAGCCCGGTCGGCGCTGTTTCGCCTGTCAGCATGTCTTTGCGGACATCCTCTTTATAATCGCGCACGGCAAGCACTCTGCTGCCCCCGAGCGTTTTCGGCGGATTGCTCCTTGCCTCGCTCATCATTTCCTGAATCTGCTTCGCGCCGTCAATGCCTTTCAAGGTCAGCGTCGCCAGGCCTTCCTTATAATATCCGTATTTTTCATACATATCCAGCATCGCGTCCCAGAGCGTTTTGTTCTGCAGCTTATAATAAGCCGCTGCCTCGCACAGCATCATCACTGCCACGCAGGCGTCTTTATCCCTCGCATAAGTGCCTGCCAGACACCCGTAGCTTTCCTCCAGGCCGAATACATAATGGTAAGAATTTTCCTGTTCAAACAGCTTAATCTGTTCCCCGATATATTTAAATCCTGTCAGCACTTCCACCAGCGCTGTGCCGTACTCTGCGGCAATCGCTTTTGCCATGTCTGTCGTTACAATGGTTTCTACCAGGGCCGGGTTTTCAGGCATCGTGCCCGCAGCCGTCCGCTCGCGCAGAATGTATTCCGCAATCAGCATCCCGGACATATTTCCGGTAAAGCTTACATACTGCCCGGTCTTTGTATCCTTTGCATACACGCCGAGACGGTCTGCGTCCGGGTCTGTAGCCAGCACAATGTCCGCGTCTTTTTCCTTTGCAAGCTTTAACGCCAGTGTCCATGCCTTTTCATCCTCCGGATTCGGATAGGCAACTGTCGGAAAAGCGCCGTCCGGCAGCTCCTGTTCCTTCACCACATAGACATGTTCAAAGCCCAACTCTTTTAAAACGCGGCGCACCGGAAGATTTCCCGTTCCGTGCAGCGGCGTGTACACAATTTTGATATCGCCTGCCGCTTTTTGAATCAGTTCCGGGTGAATGCTCTGCCGCTTTAACTGCTCCATATACAGATTATCAATCCTGTCTGCGATTGTCTCATACAGACCCTGCGCTTTGGCCTCTTCTTTGTCCATCGTCTTTACCTGGGAAAATTCTGTCACTTTTGCAACTTCAGCCAGAATATTTTTATCATGCGGCGGCGTAATCTGCGCACCGTCTTCCCAGTATACTTTATAGCCGTTATATTCCCTTGGATTATGGCTGGCTGTAATTACGATTCCGGCGATACATCCTAATTCACGCACGGCAAACGACAGCTCCGGTGTCGGCCTCAGACTCTCAAAACGGTATGTTTTAATGCCGTTCGCATTCAGGCACAAAGCCGCCTCATCCGCAAATTCCGGTGACATGCGCCGGGAATCGTATGCAATCGCTGCGCCTTTCTGCTGCCCGTTCTGGGAGATAATGTAATTCGCAAGCCCCTGGGTCGCCTGACGGACTGTATAAATATTCATCCGGTTCGTTCCGGCTCCAATCACACCGCGCAGACCCCCGGTGCCGAATTCCAGACGGCGGTAAAAACGGTCCTCAATTTCAGCCGCATCCGATGCGATTGCTTCTAATTCCTGCTTTGTCTGTGCATCGAAATACGGGTCGCTGCACCACTGCCTGTAGGTTTCCATATAATCCATTTTGATATGCCTCCTTAAATCCTTCTTACTGTCTCACCATATTCTTTCAAAAAATACATGACTGAATATTTGTAAATATTATATAAGTTTCTAAATACAGTTTCAAGCTGTTCATAATCCGCCAGCTGTATGATTTCCCTGTCTGATATGTAATCTCCTTTATACTGCTCTGCCAAAACTTTTCTCCGTCTCTGCCGCTCCCTGTTTTTTGATGTGCTTTTACAAATACTTTTTCTTCTTCATAATTTCCTCCTTATTTATCATTTTTACTTTTTCTAATTATATATTTTAGCTATTAATTAGTCAATAATTAGTTCAATATTAATTAAAACTTGTGATTTCATACTTTATTCCCATTTTTTAGCAGTAAATATTGATTTTTCTGCCAGCACACACTGTTCTACAGCATTTACAGCCTGAAAAAATCTAAATCCATTTCCAGCTGCTGCGCCATTTCTTTCAGATTTCCCGAAGACATTCGAAGCTGTCCCATCATCTCATCTAATTCTGCCACAGACGCTGCTGTTTCCTGTGCAGACGCCGCATTTTCTTCTGAAATCGCCGACAGATTTACGATAACATCCCCGACGGTATTTCCCGCGGCACTGCAGATATCCGTCTGCTCCTTAATCTGCACCGTTTCTTTTTGCGAATCTCTGACTCCCTGTTCCAGTATCCCAAAACGCTCCTGTGTCTGCCGGAGTTTTTCCTGCTGCATCTGCATCACTTGTGAAACTTCTTCCGCAATCTGTACCGTCAGCGCTGCCTGCTCCGTTAAATCATAAATAATTCTGCTGATAATTTCCGCAGAACTGCCGGACTGCTCCGCGAGCTTTTGTATTTCTGCCGCTACGACTGCAAAGCCCCTCCCGGCTTCTCCCGCACGCGCTGCCTCAATGCTCGCATTTAAAGACAGCAGGTTTGTCTGGCTTGCAATCGAAGTAATCAGTTCCGCCGCGTCCCGGATTTTCAGGACAGATTCATTCGTTGTATTTGTCTGCTGTGTTACCTGGCGAAAAGCATTTACCGTTTTCTCATTTGCCTTTCGCAGTTCATCCATAAACTGTACAGATTCCTCACTGACATGGTACATATCCTGTGCCGTATTTCCGAGATGTCCGACATATTCTGCAATGCAGGCAAAAGAATTCCCCATTTCATCCATTTTCAAAGATGCAGACTCAGATTCCTCCGCCTGTGTTACCGCTCCGGAGGCAATTTCTGCAACCGCTCTGCTGATGCCGGAAGCCGCCGTCCCGCTCTGCGCAGCCATAACGTCCAATGCTTCGCCCGACTGCCTGACTTCGCTGGAAATAAATTTTACCTCCTTTACCACTTCCGCAAGCCTGTCCAGAAAATCATTCATATAATGGCCAAACACTGCAAATTCATCTTTTCCTTTCGCCGCCGCACGCACAGAAAGATTCCCCTGAGTCATTTCACAAAGCGTATGCCGAAACAGACGTATGCTGCCATGCAGACTCCTGCTGATTACGGCCGTAAGGAAGAAAAGCACTGCAAAACTGCCTGTTAACACCGCAGCAATTATCACTGTCATCTTCTGCTGTGCGGCGGCGGAAGAATCCTCCACACTCTGGCGTACCGTATCTGTCAGCTGTGTCAGCTGCGAAGACAGACTGATATTTTCCGTTTTCAAACGAAGTATCGTACTGTCCTGTTCGGCCATAGTCTCAAACGCCTCCCGCTTATGTTCCATCAGGCTTAAAAGCCGGCTGCGCAGCTTCTTATCACTCACATATGTATCCAGATTTTGAATCATCACCTGAAAACGGCTGCGGATGGACTCTGCTTCCTCTGAAACATCCGCTCCTTCCACCACATGCCTGCTATATCCGGCAAACAGCTCGTTCAGCCCGGTCAGCGCTTTTGCAAAATCGTACTTATCGGAAATCGCAAAAGCCGCCGTCAGTTCCTCATAGGTCCCTGCTTCAAAATAAATATCAAAAGAGAGTCTGTCATATTCCTGTATTTCATAATCCCGCAGCGGAAACTTCACAGCCACTTCCTCCCAGCTGCCGTTTGCTTTTTTAAACAGACTGTCTGCCGTAACAGCTGTCTTTCCGGCAAACTCCCGCACGTTCAGTTCTTTTAACGCTGCCCCGTAAGAGCCTGAAAAATCCTCCTCTGTCATGGCTGCCAGATCCACGGTATCCTTTCTGCCGCCTTTTGCAAACACAAAATTACTGACTGCAATTGTTCCCCGGTAATCTGCTGCTGTTGCTCCGATTCTGGCTAAAAACTGGTCCCTTTTTCCGACATCCGGCACATCGCTGACATATGTATATTGATAATAATCCTTTCCTTCCACGCGCACCCGCTTCGCGCTGTCTGCAATCTTAATCCAGCTCCCGTCCACCCAGGAACGGTCATCTGCCACTGCCGCAAACCCTTCTGCCAGCTTTGCATCCTGTTTTAAAAACTCCCCGTAACTGCCTGTCTGCGGCGTATATCCGCGCTCACTGCCAAGCTTCCTTATAGAACGGTAATTTTCCCCGCATTCCGATACACTCCGCTCCATGGACTGCATTTCATCCTGATATCTGCCGCCCGCTGATTCCGCTGCTTTTGCGACGCGCCCCTGCATGCTGCCTAAGTTGTCCACAATATTTTCCAGATAGGAATCTTCCAGAAAATATAAATAAGAAGTATCCAGGCTCTGATTTTCATACTGATACAGACTGACGCGGTTTAACGCCGTCAGCATGTCCTGATTGCGGTTGTTCTGATTCAAAGATGCAATGCCTGTTATGCCTAAAATGGCAGATGCCGTTACTGCCGTTGCGCCCATCAGGCAGATTTTTCCCCGAATGCTCTGTAAAAACCTGCCTTTTGGGCCTGAATTTTGCCTGTTCTGTCTGCTCATGCGGCTTCCTCCCTGCGAAAAATAAATTATCCTGATTGATAGATTAATTTAAGTATATCACTACAGGATAAATTTTACAATAATTAAGTTAATTTAATTTTCAAAGATTAAAACCGCCAAAATCAGCCGGAAATCCTTTCCGGCTGATTTTTAAATTTTTATTTAATTCATAACTACCTGGTCAACCGTCACAAATTCATATCCTTCCTTTTGCAGCTTATCAACAATACGCAGCGCCGCCCGCACGGATGTCGGGTATTCGTCATGCATTAAAATAATACTGTTATCTTCAATTTCCCGGTACACCGTACTACAGATTTTTTCTTCATTCTGACAGGCCCAGTCCATTGTATCAATCGTCCACAGAACCTGTATCATTTCCACTTCCTTTTCCAGCTTTTTCGTTCCGTTTCCAAACGGAGGACGCAAAAAACACGGTTCTTCGCCCGTGTATTTTACAATTACCTCATTTGCTTTTTTGATTTCTTCTTTCGCGGCTGTATCTGTCATATGCCGGATGTCCACATGATTATATGTATGGTTGCCAAGCAGGTGCCCTTCCTTTACGATGCGTTCCATAATCTGCGGCTGCTCCTGCGCCTGCTTTCCAATTACGAAAAAAGTCGCTTTTACACCGCGCTCAGCCAGGCCGTCTAACAGCATCGGCGTATATTCCGAATCCGGCCCGTCGTCGAACGTAAGAGCAACTTTTTTCTTCTCTTTCAATTCCTCCTCTTCGAATCCGCCCTCGCTGCTTTCCGGCTCTTCACCGCTGTCAGGAAATACCGGAGAGGCGCCGTCCTGCGCCGACACGGCCCTGCTTTCCTCATGCGGCTTTGTAATCAGTTTTACTGCTCCTGTTATCAAAAGAATTGCTGCAGCTGAAAGAATGATTCTGCAGACATATTTGGGGGTTTTCATTTCATAGCTCCAGTCTGATATTCCCTTATCTCTATTCTATTCCGGTGACGCACAGATATTTCACCCAATCAGCACTTTTTTTCCTTCAAACGCAAACCCGTATTTTCGAATCTGCTCCGGCAGCATTCCTTCCGCCAGAAGGACTGTTTCATACTGCTTTTGCTCGATTTGAGCAAGAGCCGCCTTTACGGTATCTTCCAGTGTTTTTTCATCGGATGCATCGCGTACTTTAAATTCCATCAGAATCGCATTCATGCATGCAGCGCCAGGCACGCCGCTTTTCGGCCTGAGCATGACATCGTAACGGCCGAATCCGCTTTCCCGGTTTGAAGTAATCACATAGCGGTCAGAAAGCTCTGCAATCAGGCCAAGCACAAATCCATGGTAAAAGCGTTCCGGTTCTGACTGCTCTGCAGGCTTCTTTCCAGTATCAAAATAGCTGAATGCCTCGAGGGCAACTCTGTTCATATAAAAGTTCATTGCTTTTTTATCGTCCTGCAGCAGCGCTTTGACAAAATTACTGTATGCCAGGATACGGTCTTTGAACCAGCCCGTTATCATTTTGCGGAACATAATTCTGACTTCTTTATTTGTAAGTTTTAGCACATATTCTTCTTTCCCATCCTCCGGGTCAAATATATAATCTTCCACCTTCAGATAACCAGCAGCCAGCAGCAGACTCCATACCGCAGCATCATTTGTATCCAGCTGGCTGAATGCAGTCTGCTCGTCAATAACGGTACGGAATGTACCGCCCGCCAGCAAATCTTCCATGATAACTTTGATATCCGGGCTCCCCTCACGGACCAGTTTATCTGCAAGACTGTTGCTGCTCGTATTTACCCAGTAGCATGAGAGCCGCTTTTTGCTCAGAAAATGAATAATCGACCATGGATTATAAATATCCGTCATCCTTCCAAAGGTAAAACCATCGTACCATTCCCTGACAAGCTGCTCCATATCAGACATTCCAAATTCCCGCAGGGCTGCTGATACTTCGTCCTGTGTAAATCCAAATGCATCCGCATATTTATCAGATGTTAAAGTTACCGCCTCCAGATGATTCAAATCCGAAAAAATGCTCTCTTTACTAACCCTTGTAATGCCTGTTAACAGCGCCCTGTCCAGATACGGATTCGACTTCAAAGACGCCTGAAACAGATTTTTCATAAAAGAAACCATGTTATCCCAATGCCCATAAACAAACGCTTCCTGCATCGGCGTATCGTATTCGTCAATCAGGATAAGAACCTTTCTGCCATAATATCTCATCAGCAGCTTGGAAAGCATGTGCAAAGACATCACTGCGATATCTTCATCCATATTCCGGGAAACCGCTTCAAACAGCTCCTTCTCTTTTTCATCCATCAGCCCTTCTTTGTCCAGCAGGAAACGGTAACGGCTGTAGAGCTCATAAAGCATGCGGCACATCAGCCGGTACATATCCTTATAGTCCGCCGTCCCCTTTACGGATGCGAAAGAGATGCTGATAACCGGATAAGTTCCCTGCAATTCCCTATACGCTTCCTCTTTCCATATCTTAAGCCCTTCAAAGATTTCTCCCTGACCGGCATATTCTGCAGAGAAAAAACGCTCCAGCATGCTTAGATTCAGCGTTTTGCCAAACCGTCTCGGACGCGTAATCAGAGTGACTTCGTCGTGATTTTCCCACCACTCTTTGATGAACATTGTTTTATCCACATAGAAATTATCATTCGAAGCTATTTTTTCAAAATCCTGTATTCCAATTCCGATAATTCTGCTCATAAAATTAACTCCTGTCTCCGCTGACTGCTTTCCATTCTGCTTTTGGGCCGTGTTGTCTGATTTCTTTTATCTTAACATAAAGATACTCACAATTCCATGATATTCTGCTGAATGTGCTGCTAATTTAAAAATCATATACCAGTTCAGGCAGGGTGAGGGGAAGGATGGCCCCTCGGACGCCGGGTGACGGGAAGATGCACCGGCTTTCCGGGACGGCTCCGGAATGTTAAGAATCCCTAAGCATTCTGCATTTACGCTTTGGCCCCGGACGGGACGCGGCACCTATTCGCCCTGGCTTCCTGCCAGCAGCTACCGGTGCCGCTTCGGCTTCGCCGCCTGGTTATCGCGGCAGAATGCTAAGGGATTCTAAACATTCCTCCAATGTCCCAGAAAGCCGGTGCATCTTCCCGTCACCCGGCTGGCTTTCACAGGTTTTACATGAAAACGCAGGCAGCCTGCTGAATTTTTTTATGCCCAAAAGGCTGCAAACCGCCTATCGTACACCGTAAAACAAATAACTGGTTATATTGTGCCGGATAAATTTTCGAGAGTTCACGGCAAAAAAAGCGAGGGTGTACCGAAATACAAAGTACATTGAATTATTTTGCCCTGTGCTCTCAAAGATTCAGACACAGAATGACCAGTTATTTATTTTGCGGTGTCCACGGAAGCTGTCTATATCTGTACTGTTCAGGATTCACGTATATACCACCAGCCAGAAAACAGCCGGGAGAGGGGATTTGCACGGTCTTCCTGCGGCATTG
>CANDJC010000009.1 GCA_947384955.1 uncultured Eubacterium sp.
GAATGCTAAGGGATTCTAAACATTCTTCCGATGCCGCAGGAAGACCGTGCAAATCTCCTCTCCCGGCTGTTTACTGGCAGGTGTTACGTGAGACATTCCGGGAGCTGAATGGCTGTTTTCCGGCGTTCGAGGGGACGCAATACATATCCTATGTCTGAACTGTTGCCTGAGAGATGTACTGGCTTTCATTTTACATATGAGACAGATTGATTTTAATGGCCGGATAGGATATGATAAGTGTAAAATATTTCAGGCAGCAGGGGAAAGGATGGGTGTTATGTTATTTCAAAAAAAGAAAGCGGAAAAAAAGAAACTGGAAAAGAAGGAATATGACAGCGTGAACGAGAAACCTGTTTTGAGGTGCAGTATCTGCAACGGAGAGCAGGTAGCCGGATTTAAGGATAAGCGTACAGGTAAGTTTCATGAGGTCATGTTTGTGCGAAATCAGCAGGATTTGCAGGAATTTATGGATATGTACGGGCTGAGTGAAGTTTCGAAAGAGTATTAATATGGAAGCAGCGATGCCGGACTGGTGTGGGATATTGAGTAAAAAGCGGTGCGGAAAATTGGAAAAAGTTATAGAATGTAAAGTTATAGAATATAAGGTTATAGAATGTAAGGTTATAGAAGGGATAACACAGAAGGAGCATCATACAGATGAATAAGATTTTACATACATTTGCATTAGCTGTTTTGGCAGGATTTGCAATCGGGATTGGCGCAGCGGTGTATCTGTCTATGGAAAACAAAACAGCCGGAGCGCTGATGTTTACCGTCGGGCTGTACACAATCTGCATTCACGGGCTGAATCTGTATACGGGGAAAGCCGGGTATCTGGTAAATCAGCCGGTTACTTATCTGGCTGAGCTTTTAATAATCTGGACAGGAAACCTGGCAGGAACCTGGGTGGCTGCAGCCGCCATACTGCGGACGAGAATCAGCGGCATTGCACAAACGGCAGAGGCACTCTGCGAAACCAAGCTGAAAGACGGGATGTTCAGTCTGTTTGTGCTGGCGGTATTCTGCGGGTTTTTAATGTTCGTGGCAGTGGATGGGTACAGGCAGACGAAAAATCCGGTTATTTTATTTATGGGCGTAGGGGCTTTCATTTTATGCGGGTTTGAGCACTGTATTGCCGATATGTTTTACTTTTCAGCCGCCGGAATGTGGTCCGGGAAGGCCGCAGCGGCTGTCTGTGTGATTACGCTTGGGAATACTGCCGGAGGGATTATGATACCTCTGGTGAAAAAAATCTGACAGGACAGGAAAGGTATTATGGGTAAGATAATTATATTTCATGGTTCCGAGGATATCCGGGAAAAACCAGCTTATGGCCTCGGGAAAAAATACAATGATTATGGACAGGGGTTTTACTGTACACAGGATATTGAATTAGCGAAAGAGTGGTCATGCACAGAGGGAGCAGATGGATATGTCAGCGAATATGAAATTGACACAGATTCTTTGAATATATTGAATTTATCTTCTGGTGAATATAACATTCTTTACTGGTTATCCTTATTGTTAAAATACCGAAGAATCCGCATTTCAACACCTGTTATGAGACGGGGAATTCAGTGGCTGGAAAAAAATTATTTGCTGGATATCAGCGGCTATGACGCAATTGTGGGATACCGGGCAGATGATTCCTATTTTTCTTTTGCACGCGCTTTTGTGAATAATGAAATCTCTCTGGAACAGGTTTCTTATGCAATGCGTTTAGGCAGACTGGGGGAACAGTTTGTATTAAAAAGTCCGAAGGCATTTTATATGCTGCATTTTTTATCTTATTATCGGATAAGTCACAGTGAATACTACTTTAAAAGAAAAACAAGAGATGAGGAAGCACGCGCAGCCTATCGTGAGCAGCTGGAAAAGGAAGATATAAATGGAATTTATATGAGAGATATCATTCGCGGGGAGGTGCATGCAGATGAAACACGCATACAGTGAAATGTATCTGGATGATGCCATGCGCAATTTAGGGGAAGCAGTTGATTATGCATCAGCCTGCTGCAGTCTGAATCCGGATGAATTTATGGAGATGTTTCTGAAAACAAATCTTGCGCTGCAGTTTGAACAGGGGTTTCCCAAAGTGGTATCCGGCATGTCCGGTACAGAACTGGTATGGGAAATTGCCTGGCGGCTTGGCATTACGAAAGAATTTCCAGAACCGCAGACGGAGTATGATTACTCTATGGAATACTGGTGCGGGTGGATTCTGGCCTATTATCAATGGTATACAGGATACCGATTTGAAGAAATCCTTGCAAAGATGCCAATGAGGGAAATTGCGGAGCTTTATCCTGCACTGCATGAGTCACCAGAGGAAAAATTTGTGGAAGTGGCTGACAGGCGGATGAGAAAAAAGGCGCGTTAACAGAGGATAGGCGCCGGTCCGTCCGTTCTCCCATTCCCCCTAAATCCCCCATCTCTTCCAGCCAAAAGTTTGTCTTTTTTTTAACACATTACAGCGACGTATTGAAATTTCCCCCCGCATGTGATATATTGTCAGACGAACGGTATTCTAAAGAAACTGTATCAAAGAATCAGACGCTATCATTTTCATCCGCTCTATCGTGAGCAGACACTTCCAGGAAGGCCTGACTTACATCAAGAGAGAAAATAAATGATAACAGAAAAAGAGTTCATTTTCATTATAGCAAATTCAAAAAATCTTATTCAGTTTATATCAGGAATTCAGGATGCCATGTGGCAGTGTTATCCTATTCATCCAATGTTACCGTTCAGTAACGAACTTTCAACGAGGGCTTTTAAGAAAGGAAAATTGGATTATGAAAAACACATCGGTTACATTTAAGGAGGCAAAAGCAAAGGGTCAGAAGCTGTCTATGCTGACAGCATATGATTATACGACGGCGAAACTGGTGGATGAAGCCGGAATTGACGCAATTCTGGTGGGAGATTCACTTGGAATGGTTATGCTTGGTTATGAAGATACACTGTCTGTGACAATGGAAGATATGATTCATCATACTGCAGCGGTGGCAAGAGGAGCTAAGAATGCGCTTCTGATTGCGGATATGCCGTTTATGTCCTATCAGACCTCTGTTTATGACGCAGTGGTCAATGCGGGACGGCTTGTAAAGGAAGGACATGCCCAGGCTGTCAAATTAGAAGGAGGACTGGATTTTTGCGAGCATATCCAGGCGATAGTAAAAGCCTCGATTCCGGTATGCGGCCATATCGGGCTGACCCCGCAGTCGGTGAATGCGTTTGGTGGTTTTAAAGTACAGGGCAAAGGCGAGGAAGCGGCGCAGAGGATTTTAGATGAGGCGCGGGCGTTAGAAAAAGCAGGGGCGTTTGCGGTTGTGCTGGAATGTGTGCCGGCGGCGCTTGCGGATAAAATTACCAAAAGCATCGGAATCCCGACAATCGGAATCGGTGCCGGAGCCGGATGTGACGGACAGGTGCTGGTATATCAGGATATGCTTGCCATGTATTCTGATATGGCGCCTAAATTTGCCAAACAGTATGCACAGCTGGGCAGTCAGATGAAAGAAGCATTTGCTGCATATAAACAGGAAGTTGCAGACGGAGTATTTCCGGCGGCAGAACATACATTTAAAATGGATGAAACGATTATCGATAAATTATATTAGGCAATTATTAAATTGGGAAACTGCCAAAGCGCGAAGCGCTTGCATGGAATGCAGGCAGGAGGAGAGAATATGGAAATATATGGTGAAGCTGCTAAGATTAGAAATCAGGTCCGGGAATGGAAAAAAGCCGGACTGACAATCGGATTTGTTCCGACGATGGGTTATCTGCATGAGGGACATAAAAGTCTGATAGATGCTGCCAGAAAAGAGAATGACCGTGTTGTAGTCAGCATTTTTGTCAATCCGATGCAGTTCGGGCCGAATGAAGACTTAGCAAGCTATCCGAGAGATTTGGAGAAAGATGCAGCATTATGCGAAGCAGCCGGAGTGGATTTGATTTTTCATCCGCAGCCGGAAGAAATGTATGCACCGGATTTTTGTTCTTATGTGGATATGAACGGGCTGACAACAGAGCTGTGTGGAAAAAGCCGTCCGGTTCATTTCAGAGGCGTGCAGACGGTTGTTTTGAAGCTGTTTCATATTGTGACGCCGGACCGTGCATATTTCGGGCAGAAGGATGCGCAGCAGTTAGCGGTGATTAAGCGCATGGTCAGGGATTTAAATGTAGATACCGAAATCATAGGATGCCCGATTATCCGAGAAGCAGACGGGCTGGCAAAGAGCTCCCGAAATACTTATCTGAATGATAAAGAGCGTCAGGCGGCGCTGATACTCAGCCGCAGTCTGAACGCCGGAAAAGCGCTGATAGAATCCGGTGAAAAAAGCGCGTCGGCAGTGCGCCAGGTTATTACAGCAGAGATTGAAAAGGAACCGCTGGCAAAGATTGACTATGTCGACGTAGTTGATTTTGAAACGATTACTCCGGCTGAAACGATTGAAGGAACGGTGCTGGTGGCAATTGCTGTATTTATCGGAAAGACCAGGCTGATTGATAACTTTATTATACAGAAATAGGGAGGCTTTTATGAATCTCACAATGTTAAAAGGAAAAATTCACCGTGCAGTAGTAAGGCAGGCAGAGCTTCATTATGTCGGCAGTATTACTGTGGATACAGATTTATTAGAGGCTGCCGGGATTTTAGAATATGAAATGGTGCAGATTGTCGATATAGAAAACGGAAACCGTTTCGAAACATATACGATTGCCGGAGAAGCAGGTTCTGGCATGATTTGCTTAAACGGCGCTGCAGCCAGACAGGTAGCAGTGGGCGACCATATTATTCTGATGAGCTACGCACAGATGACGCCGGAAGAAGCAGGAGAGCATAAGCCGAATGTTGTATTTGTCGATGAGGATAACCGGATTGTCCGGGTAACGAACTATGAGAAATACGGGGAGCTTTCCGAAAAATATATACAGCCGGATAAGGAATAACAGGCACCCGTTACAGACAAAGCCGGAAGTTTACAGTTCACATTTCAGCCAGTCAGGCTGTGCTGTGAACTGTAAACGTAAGGAACCATGCTTAATCCTCCGCAGCTTCCGGGTGATGCTTGTTGCTGATGTGAAGGTATCTGCGCAGAAGAAATAACATCGTGACGCTGATTACAGATACTAAATCTTCATACGGGGTAGTTGTTTCAACTATCATATGACGCGCTACCAGAAAGATTAATACCTGTATGACGTTATCTGAATTCGGATGACAGAGCATTTCCAAAAATTCAATACCAATGACAATGATAAAAACTTTTTCCAGATAATGCCGGAATACGGTTATGTCATTGAGCAGTTCCTGAAAAATCTTGATATCGTCTTTCAGCAGACTCATAATTGCAAGTACAATTCCCCCCAGTACAAATAATGCAACAATAAGTTCTAAAACCCGGCAGATATTTTGCAGTGACTTTACAAATTTCTTCATGTACCTCTCCTTTCCCCCATTGTTCTGAAGTTTTCTAGTTTCTATTAAATATGATGTTTGTCCGAATGTCAAGAGGAAGCTGCTATCTGCTGACATCTTCAAGGCTGACTCGAAACAGGCGTCTTAACAGTTCTTTTCCATGAAACGGAATGAGCGGATATAAATACCCGATTCCCGACAGAGTCTTATTTCGCACAACTGTAATGATACAGAATAATATACCGCCGATATAACCGTATATTCCGAATATGCCGGTAGTGATTAAAAGTATCACGCGCATGAACTTTAGCGCATATCCTAATTCATAGCTGGCCTGTGAATAATTAGCGATGGCCACAAATGCCATATACAGCATGGTTTCCGGATTGAACCAGCCGGATTTTGAGGCAAAATCACCAAGCACAATACCGGCAATCACACTTAGCGGCGTACTCAGCATTTCCGGTGTATTTAAAGCAGCCAGTTTCATTCCGTCAATTGCAAATTCCAGAATGAGCAGCTGGATTAGAATGGGAACATGCACGGTATCTTTGACACTGATAAAGGCCAGCGCATCGGGAAGCCACTGCGGATACTGTAAAAACAGCAGCCAGGTAGGAGTCAGCAGCAGCGCAGTAAAATTCACAGCGAGCCGTGACAGTCGCAGATAAGTTCCGGTAACTGGCGGCAGGTAGTAATCGTTTGCTTCTTCGGTCAGTTCAAATAAAGTAGCAGGAAGGATAATGGCAGAAGGTGAATTATCCACCAGCAGTACAATACTTCCTTCTAATATGGCAGAGGCAGCAGTATCCGGCCGTTCGGTGTATTTATACTTTGGAAAAGGATTTATCCAGTGGTGCGGGCAGAGTGCTTCAGCCAGGCTTTCACAGTTCATAGTCAGAGAATCCGCTGAAATTTCCGCCATCCGTTTTCTGATATTTTCTAAAAAATGTACATCTACACGTTTGCTCATATAAGAAAGCACAATGTCTGTATGGGAACTTGTGCCCGCGGATGTAATTTCCATTACCAGGTCAGGACTGCGTATGCGGCGGCGGATTAAAGCCGTATTAAATACAATCGTTTCTACAAAGCCGTCTTTGGAGCCGCGCAGAACTTTTTCTTTAGAAGGCTCTTCGATGCTCCTGGACGGATAGGTTCTGAAATCGATAGCCAGCGCCTGGCTGTAACCATCGATAATAAGCAGCGGAACGCCGGACAGGAGCGTTGTGGACAGCTCCCCGGTCTCCTGCATCAGGCTGACCTCTCCGTACGGAATCATAAGTTTTGAAAACTGTTCTGCATTTTCAGGCATGTTCGGCGGAGTAATTTGAAAAAAACTGTCCATAATTTTCTCGAGAATATCGTCCTTGTTCAGCCCGTCTATCATATAAAAACAGGCTGGCTTTCCGGCAATGGAAAACCTGCGTACAATCAGGTCGTAATTTAATTCCGGGCGGAAAAGCTCGTTCATAAGTTTCTGACTGCTGCTGAAATCAGAAGATAGCTGTGTATTCATATTTTTGCTGCTCCTTCGATTCTGGATGAGATTTAGGGCGTATGAGGAGAATTTCTATATACGCGCTGTAGATAGTTTTAACCAAAACTGGAAAAATATACTTTTTTCAGATCAGTCAGTGCAGGCCGTTTTGAAAGACCATAAAGAGGTATCTGAACGGTTGCTATATTAAAATAATATTTAGAAAAATTTAATATTATAAACTTGACAATGTGGAATAATAGGAATATCATACATAGTAATCAAAACTATATAATATATTGTTTGAATACATATAACAAAGAAAATAAAACCAAAATATGGAATCTATACATAATACAGGAGGTATCATTATGGAAATTACTATCAGGGAACCGGGAAGTGCAATCACTCATTTTATTGGCATGCTGCTTGCTGTATTTGCAACTGTGCCTCTGCTTGTAAAAGCGGGGATTTCATCGGGCATGCACTGCGTACTCGCTATGGGAATTTTTATGTGCAGCATGATTCTGCTGTATGGGGCGAGCACCGTTTATCATTCTGTTATTGTATCTGATAAAGTGCTTAAGATATTTCGAAAAGTGGACCACATGATGATTTTTGTGCTGATTGCAGGCTCTTACACGCCGGTATGTCTTATTGTACTGGGAGGAAAACAGGGATATACACTCCTTGCTGTAGTATGGGGAATCGCTGCAGGGGGAATGCTGATTAAAGCATTGTGGATAACCTGCCCGAAATGGTTTTCATCGGTGATTTATATTTCAATGGGATGGGTATGTGTCGCAGTTTTTGGCACGCTGCTGAAGACTCTGCCACTGCAGGCATTTCTGTGGCTGCTGGCTGGAGGGATTATTTATACGATAGGCGGGGTTATTTATGCGCTGAAACTGCCGGTGTTTAACGGGAATCATAAGTATTTTGGGTCGCATGAGATTTTTCATTTGTTTGTGATGGCTGGGAGTGTGTGCCATTTTGTGTTTATGTATCAGTATGTGGCATAGGAATGGAGAGGGAATAGGGGGGTGGGACGCTGGATGGAAAAATTTTTTCCTTCTGATGTTCCGCTTCCGAAAAGTAAGAAGTTCTAAGTTTTCTGCGGCAGGGGTGTGGCAGACGGACGGACCGGCGCCTGATGCCCTGGCGTTACTGGAAGGGTATAAGCTGTGTATCAGGCAGGCGCCTTTTGGGGCTGGGGAGTTTTTGGCAGCGGTAGTCCGTGAGCCCCAAATCCTGTGTGATGAGCAGAAAACTAAGAACTTCTAACTTTTCTCCAGAGTCACATCAGAAGGAAAAAGTTTTTCCATCCAGCTGATAGTGGCTGAATTTACGTGGCTGTTTAGGGGCTGATGACAGTAATTAACTTTGGATTCAGCTTATAATGAGATTCAGCATTGGATTTACAAGACAGCCTGTAATTTTAGTTTCAGCTTATTAATGAAATTCAGCTTCGAATAACCACAATAAAAGTAAATTCTGCCAAAGTCAGCTGGATACAGGCACGCTTTCCCGGCTGATGTGACTCTGGAGAAAAGTTAGAAGCTCTTAGTTTTCTGCTCAATACACAGGATTTGGGGCTCACGGACTATCGTTGTCAAAAACTATTCAGCCCCAAAAGGCGCCTGCCTGATACACAGCTTACACCAGCCAGTATCGCCAGGGCATCAGGCGCCGGTCCGTCCGTCTGCACATCCCTGTCGCAGAAAACTTAGAGCTTCTTACTTTTCGGAAGCGGAACATCAGCCGGGAAAGTGTGCCTGTATCCAGCGTCCGGCATATCACAGAATCCCCATGGAGCAGAAAACTTAGCGTTTTTGATTCCAAAAAGCGAAACATCAGCCGGGAAAGCGTGCCT
Organism: uncultured Eubacterium sp.; assembly: GCA_947384955.1. GTDB lineage: Bacteria > Bacillota > Clostridia > Lachnospirales > Lachnospiraceae > Eubacterium_J. Next base: position 8,782 of record CANDJC010000009.1, read on the forward strand.
GTATCCAGCGTCCGGCATAATCACTCCCTCAATTATCAAACATAGGCGTAGACAAATACCTCTCACCCGTATCCGGAAATACAGCCACAATCGTCTTTCCCTTATTTTCCGCCCTCTTTGCCACTTCCGAAGCCGCCCATAAAGCTGCCCCGGAGGAAATTCCGACCAGAATGCCCTCGCATTTAGCTATCTCTCTGCCTTTTTCAAATGCATCTTCATTCTCTGCTTTCAGAATCTCGTCATACACGCCCGTATTTAAAGTATCCGGCACAAATCCGGCCCCGATGCCCTGGATTTTATGAGGACCCGCTTTGCCTTCGGACAGCACTGGGGAAGAGGCTGGTTCTACGGCAATAACCTGGATATCCGGTTTTTTAGATTTTAAATATTCTCCGGTACCTGTAATGGTGCCGCCGGTTCCGACGCCTGCTACCAGAATGTCTATGTTTCCATTGGTGTCGCGCCAGATTTCCGGTCCGGTTGTTTCTCTGTGCATCTGCGGATTCAGCTGATTGATAAACTGGCCTGGCAGAAAGCTGCCTTTGATTTCCGCTGCCAGTTCATCTGCTTTTGCAATCGCGCCTTTCATGCCTTTTGCGCCGTCTGTCAGTACCAGTTCTGCACCGTAGGCTTTCATCAGGTTCCGCCGTTCTACGCTCATGGTTTCCGGCATAGTAATGATAACACGGATTCCGAGTGAAGCGGCAATAGAAGCAAGGCCGATGCCGGTGTTGCCGCTGGTTGGTTCTATAATGACAGAATCCTGATTGATTTTTCCGCTTTCCCATGCGTCCAGGAGGATTTTTTTGGCGATACGGTCTTTGACGCTTCCGGCTGGATTAAAGTATTCCAGCTTTGCCAGAATAACAGCTTCCAGGCCGTTCTGCTTTGTATAATTGCCAAGCTCTAATAAAGGAGTATTGCCGACAAGCTCTGTTATATTTTTATAAATACCCATGAATAAATCCTTTCTTTGAAAATCCTTTCTTTGAGAATCCTCTCTTTGAGAATCCTTTTTTGATATTCTTTTTTGATAAATCCTTTCTTTAAAGAATCCTTTTTTTGATAAATCTTTTTTTAAGCGATTTTTATTATCTGATGGCTTTAAATGCTTCTTCCAGGTCTTCAATGATATCGTCAATATGCTCGGTGCCGATGGACAGGCGTATGGTATTTGGTTTAATACCGGCATTTAAAAGTTCTGCTTCATTCATCTGGGAATGTGTTGTGCTTGCCGGGTGAATGACGAGTGATTTTACATCCGCTACATTTGCAAGCAGAGAGAACAGTTCCAGATTATCGATAAAATCTTTAGCCGTCTGGGCATCTCCTTTGATTTCAAATGTAAAAATTGAACCGCCGCCATGCGGGAAATATTTTTTGTACAATTCCTGTTGTTTTGGATTTGTGCTGACGGAAGGATGATGTACGGCTTCTGTCTGAGGATGTCTGCTTAAAAATTCAGCTGTTTTCAATGCATTTTCTACATGACGCTCTACTCTTAATGACAGTGTTTCCAGGCCTTGCAGGAATAAAAATGCATGGAATGGGGAAAGCGTGGCTCCTGTATCACGAAGGAGAATGGCGCGGATACTTGTGACAAATGCTGCCGGGCCTGCGGCTTTTGTAAAGCTGATTCCGTGATAGCTTGGATTTGGCTGTGTAATATGCGGGTATCTGCCGGATGCCTCCCAGTCGAATCTGCCGGAATCTACAATGACGCCGCCAATCGCAGTGCCGTGGCCGCCGATAAATTTTGTGGCAGAGTGGACTACAATATCTGCGCCGTATTCAATCGGGCGGACAAGATAAGGGGTTGCAAACGTATTATCAATGACCAGAGGAATGTTATGGGCATGGGCAATTTTTGCGATAGCTTCAATATCCGTAACGTCAGAGTTTGGATTTCCAAGCGTTTCGATAAATATGGCCTTGGTATTTTCTCTGACGGCAGCTTCTGCTTCTTCCAAATCTGCCGGATTAAAAAACGTGGAGGTAATGCCGTAATGAGGCAGTGTATGCTCCAGCAGATTATAGGTCCCGCCGTAAATATTGCTGGCCGCTGCGATATGGTCTCCGGCCAGCGCCAGATTCTGAAGTGTATAGGAAATTGCTGCAGCGCCTGAGGCGACGGCCAGTGCTGCGACACCGCCTTCCAGCTTCGCCATTCTCTGTTCAAAAATATCCTGGGTCGGATTGGTAAGGCGTCCGTATATATTGCCGGCATCTGAAAGGTTAAAACGTGCCTGTGCATGGCTGCTGTCATGGAATACATAAGAGGATGTCTGATAAATTGGCACCGCTCTTGCATCTGTAGCGGGGTCGGCGTGTTCCTGTCCTGCATGCAGCTGTATGGTTTCAAATTTTAATGCTCTGTCCTGATATGATTTTTTTGACATGATTTTATCTCCTGACTGAAAGGTTTGTTAATGGCTGCTGATTGTATTGAATTTACAGTAACAGCACATTCGCTTTCGTATTTTGGATTCTGTATACCTCATACAAAGCGTATGCAGAGCGCTTTCGATACGGAAGGCTTTATAAGGAGTGTCGTTCATTTTTACATCCGCCTCTCTTTCCGATTTGTGATACGGACATCATATCCTACTTTTCCTATAATGTCAATAGGAAAAGTATTTTTAATAAGAATATGAGATAATTTGTGAAATTTGTATTTTTGTGGCTGAGAAGAGAAATACATTTTGTGAAATGTATGGAGTAAAAAAGCAATTTGGAGTCTGTATTCAGGAAATCGGAAGAATATGCATAAGTGTTATCAGAAAACGGGATACTATATAAAGAAGAAAATGCAACATTTTGTATAAAATGTTGCATTTTTTATTTACACACTATATATCGGAGCATAGTGAAAATACTTTAGCGGTTTTTCTATATTTTTTGAAAATTTTACTGAGCAATATTTATTCCGCTATTTTAATTCCGGCTGTAAATCGAGTTTTAAATAGACATAGTCTTTTTCATCCTGGTCTATGCCGAGATAGCGTTTTGTAACCTGGTACGAGGAATGGTTATAGATATCCATCAGCAGCACGGGCGAGATACCCTGCTGCCATGCATGATATCCGAATGTCTTGCGGAGTGAATGACAGCTGATGTGCTCGTTGTGCAGAGATTTGCAGGCAGCGTCTTTGATAATACGGAATGCCTGTGAGCGGCAGATTGGAGCAGCCGGGTTTGTGCTTTTCGAAAATATATAATCGAAAGGCTGTGGAACGCGCTGTTTTTTGTAGTTTCCAAGTGCTTCTGTTACAGTGATGTTCAAAGCGACAGATTTCTGCTTCCCGGTTTTTTTCTCCGTCACATGCAGATGTGTCCGAAACTTCTGAATGTGAAAGTCGAATACATCTTTCCACTGCAGATTCAGAATATCGCTGATGCGCAGCGCTGTGTGCAGTCCCAAAACAATCATCGCATAATTTCTTGGCACAGGATGTTCTGTATGATAATATTCCATAAATTTTTTTAATTCCTCTTTGCTTTTTATCGGCTGTGTTGTTCCCATAATCCCTGCTTTCCGGCATGTACTGCCTTTTTAGTATTTATTATAAACGCAACAGTTTATACAAACTGTTGTGTTTTTCATACCGCAGACGTCCTGGAAGATTTCCGCAGAAAACCGGAAGGTCTGTCAGGACTGGAAAACAGGGAGGTTCTACAGATGCTGAAGCTTACATTAAAGCCGGGCGACCATATAGATATCGGCGAAGAAGTGAAGGTCGTGTTTTCCGGCGGTTCCGCAAACAATATTCATTTGCTTGTGGATGCGCCGAGGGAAATGAATATTGCAAGGAGCAGTGCGGGAGGGCGTAGAAAATCTCCGTATTATGCAGAAAAAGGCATATCCGGGGAAGCACAGAAGGAAATTGTCTCCATTCTGCGCAGAGAGCGCATGGCTGGCAAAGCGAAAGACCGTACGGCTGGCTGCCGGGAAAATATTTCGGACAGTCCGCGGGCATGAATCAGAACAGGAACAAGGGCGGGGAAAGGATTCCCCAGACAGCCGCGCTAAGGAAAGCAGCGGTTAAAAACAATACCACAAGGAGGTACAGATTATGGCAATGGTAGTACAGCACAATTTACAGGCAATGAACGCAAACAGGCTTTTGGGGATTACATCCGGGCAGCAGTCTAAATCCACAGAGAAGTTATCTTCCGGTTACAGGATTAACCGTGCGGCAGACGATGCGGCAGGGCTGACAATTTCTGAGAAGATGCGCAGACAGGTCAGAGGTCTTTCACAGGCATCTACAAATGCACAGGACGGTGTTTCTTCTGTACAGACAGCAGAAGGCGCGCTGACAGAAGTGCATTCCATGCTGCAGCGTATGAACGAACTGGCAACTCAGGCGGCAAACGGCACACAGAGCCAGAAAGACCGCGATGCGATTCAGGCTGAAATCGACCAGCTGTCAACAGAGATTGACCGTGTTGCTGAAACAACGAAATTTAATGAAATTTATCTGCTGAAAGGTGACAGCGACACGAAGACGGTTAAGATGGCTGCACATGATGCGGGCTTAAAGGGCGTGCTTACAGATAACGGCAACGGGACAGCAACGTTTGTTATGGATGAGCTGAAAGCCGGCGACAGCGTGAATATCGGCGGAAAGAACTATAAAATCGTTGCTGGCGAAGAGCAGACGGCTGCTGAAGAAGGTAAAGACTTTGAACTGGAAGGAACCAAGGCAAAGAGTGAAATAGACCTGACTAACTGGGGTACAGGCGGAACCATAGATGTAAATGGCAAAACTTATACACAGGCTAATTTTAATACACAGGCAGACCTTGTAGCTGAAATTAAGAAGGACCTTGGCGAAGACTGGACTGTATCAGAAAACGGTACGACACTTACTATCGAAGAAGCAAAAGTCGGCGGAGCAGAAGCAGTAAAGATTGAAAACGCAGATATGGACGGCGGTACTACAACACCGACAGCTACGACAGCAGACGGTGAAGTGACTGGTATTAAGACAGATGCCAAATTATATGCAAAAGACGGTACACAGGAGCTTAAGAGCGATGAGCTTCTGGCTGCTTATAAAAAAGACGGGGCATTGTATACTACAGCAGGAGCTGGAAGCCCTGGCCAGGCAAAAGAAGTAACAGCCGATGATTTTAAAGCAGAAGGAACCAAGGCAAAGAGTGAGATAGACCTGGCTAACTGGGGTACAGGCGGAACCATAGATGTAAATGGCAAAACTTATACACAGGCTAATTTTAATACACAGGCAGACCTTGTAGCTGAAATCAAAAAAGACCTTGGCGAAGACTGGGCTGTATCAGAAAACGGCACGACACTTACTATCGAAGAAGCAGAAGTCGGCGGAGCAGAAGCAGTAAAGATTGAAAATGCAGATATGGACGGCGGTACTACAACACCGACAGCTGCGACAGCAGACGGTGAAGTGACTGGCGTAACGGTTGATAAGCCGGTATATGCAAAAGGCGGTACAAAAGCGCTGACGGATGAAGAAATCAAGGCTGCTTATGATAATAAGGAAACGCTCTATTTTGATAAGGCAGAAAGAGCAGATAATGAGATTACGGCTGCAGAAGCTTATGAACTGGCAAAGAAGGAACTGCTTGCTGCAAATCAGATTGGCGATACAAATAAAACTGCCGCTGTAACAAACGGAGCCGGCGGCGCTGCAGGGAAGACAGAAGCTGACTATGCAGAAGGCGACAGTGTAACAATTAACGGCAAGGCATATACAATTGGTGCTTCACTTGCCGATGCGTCCAAAAATATTGAGGATGCCATTGATCAAATTTGTGCTGATGGAACTGGCTCTGGTACTACAGCTACTGCTGCAATGGGGAAAATCGGGACAGTCAGCATCGATGGAACGGATTACGACATTTATAAGACGCAGAATGCGACTGCTACGGATAAGGTAATCTTTAAGAAAGGAGCCGGAGCGCCGAACCTTACTGCAAACCAGCCGCCAGCTGCAGACCAGGCTACCTATTTTACCAAAGCTGATATTCTGGCTGAAATTAAGGCTGGCTCTTCCGTAACGGTTACAGGAGATACAGCTGATGCTGGTATTGCAGCAGCAGCTATTGAAGATGTAAATGCTGTGATAGCTGATGACGATACCGACACCAGTACGGTTATTTCTGCCGCAAAAGCAGCTGAATTAGAAAATGCAGCCGCAGCAGGCGGGGCAGATGCAAAACCGGCAGGCCCGAATGTATTTAACATTACAACAGCCTCCGCAGATGTTGCAAAAACATTAAGCTTCAACCTTCATGTAGGCGCAGACGCAGACATGACAAATAAAATCCAGGTCGACATCGAAACAATGAATTCCAGCTATCTTGGAATCAAAGGCCTTGATTTATCTGACCCAAGCGGAATTGGCGCAACATATGCGATTGACGCAATTCAGGATGCGATTTCGAAAGTATCTGCACAGAGAAGCACGCTGGGTGCAATTCAGAACCGCTTAGAGCATACGATTGCAAACCTGGATAACGTTGTTGAGAATACAACATCCGCAGAGTCCCGTATCCGTGATACAGATATGGCATCTGAAATGGTAGAATACAGCAAGAACAATATTCTTGCACAGGCCGGCCAGGCTATGCTGGCACAGGCAAATCAGTCTACACAGGGTGTTCTTTCCCTGCTCGGCTAATCAGAATATGCCTGGAAATTCAGAAAGCAGCGCTTTGCATTTTGCAAAGCGCTGCTTTGTAAGGGCTAAAATGGATTCAGCTGCAGGATGGGCAATCATACCTGGGATGCAGGGCAGAAGCTGCATGGAGATAATAAGAAAAAAATTATATCTTTAGATGATAAAATATTGAATAAAATATGCAGTATATATAAAATAAGAAAAATATAATTGCGTATTTAAAAAATAAGTGGTATAGTAGGAGCGTGATAAAAAGAAAAGGAGTGTGTCGAAATGAAGATACAGGCCGTATTAATTGATGGTTATAAAAATCTGTCAGATGTAAAAATAACTTTTAATAATATCACAGCTTTGGTAGCACTTAATAATTTTGGTAAGTCCAATGTACTTTCAGGTATTGATTTTGGCTTGATTTTTATAAAGGCATCCATTGATGAGAAAATGCAGCTGATGGCTAATTCAAATCTTATTCCGATAAATTACAGTATGCTGGAAAGAAATTTCAAATTTGAGACAGAGGTATTAACAGAGGATGACGGAATGGAGTATCGAATACAGTATGGATATGAGTTTTCATGGCAGTGTGAGGAAGATGGAACACCTAAGATTATTCAGGAATATCTAAAAATGAAACTGGATCAAAAAGGACAGAAGTATACGCAGCTAATTATGAGAACAGCGCAGACAGCAGCATATAAAAGTTCTGAAACAGGCCGCTGTTCATCTAAGATAAATGTGGAACCAGCAGAACTGGTTATTAATAAGCTTCGTGCCTTTGATGACATATATTATGCAGGGATTATCAGAAAATTAAACAGTATGAAATTTTATATGGAAAACAACCTAGATGCAAAGAGTTTTTATAAACCAGACCCTATTATCCGAAAGGGGATAGGGGATATGACGATTGATGCTGAGAATCTGCCGCGGGTTATTTATCATCTAAGAGAAAATCATAAGGATAAATATGACCTTTTAATGAGTGTTTATACACAGCTGTTTTCTGACATAGAAGATATAATCGTAAAGAAATATTCGTTTAAAAATTTAAATAACAAGCAGATGCCAGATGATGTGCCGTTTACAGTTGCGAATTCGATTTATGTATTATATGTGGCTGATAAGAGTCTGATTCAGCCGATTGATTTTGCAATGATGTCGGATGGAGCAAAAAGAGTGTTCATGATTTTAACAAGAATTATTGTGGCCAGCATTAGCAATATTTCACTGATTGCAATTGAAGAACCAGAAAATTCAGTTCATCCCAGGCTGTTTCAGGCATACTTGCAGATTATAAGCCAGCTGCTGGATGATTGTAAAGTGATAATAACAAGCCATTCACCATATATTGTCAGCTACTTGAAACCTGAGTGGATTCATGTAGGAATGAATAGAAAACCCGGAGTAGCAGAGTTTTTTCCTTTTAAGAAGTCAGGGCAGAAACAGCTGCAGCAGGATGCAGAAGAATTTCATATGAGTATGGGGGATTATTTATTCTCAATGCTGGCTGATACAGAGAGCAGTTTAAGTGATTACCTGGAGTGTTATACAGATGAATAAATGTCTTGTTTTGTTTGCTGAGGGCGATACAGAGATTGAATTTTATAAGAAGGTAACTGCAAATGCCAGAATGCAGCATCCGGCAGGAAAATTTGATATAAATATTGAATTTAGAAATGTTGGCGGAATAGGCGGATTTAAAAATATTGCTCTTAGAAAATTTAAAAAAGAGATTAAGCCTAAATATAAAGCAGACTGTAAATTTATAATTGTGCTTTGCAGTGATACAGATGTATTTGATTTTTCGTCAAAACCGCCGATTAACTGGGATGAAGTAAAGAAAGAACTTTTGAATAGCGGAGCAGCCCAAATTATTCACGTGCAGGCAAGGCATTCGATAGAAGACTGGTTTTTGTATGACATGGAAGGAATTTTAAAGTTTTTGAGGCTGGGAAAAAGTGCAAAAGTATCTGGAAATAATGGATATGCTAAACTGCAGAGTCTGTACAAAAAAGCACACAAGGTTTATTATAAAGGGATTAGGAGCAATGGCATGATAGAACGCCTGGATATAGAAAGGATTGCGGCTGAACCCGGAGTCCGTGACCAGCTGAATCCTTTGTATCAGGCGCTTGGGATATCTGACAGGCTGTAAAAAGGTTCTAAATACTGTAATCCCCCTCTTTCTGCAGCTTCCATCCCATCAGGTCAGCAAGCGTAATATGGTCGATAACATCATTGACAGCCTCGTTCATTTTCCTGTATACCAGAACGGTAACGCAGTCATCGCTTTTCTCGCAGCTTCCAATCTCAGAATCCAGGCATTCAACCGGAGCCAGGCTTCCTTCTGTGAGACGCAGAATCATCCCCACGGTATATTCTTCGGGAGGTCTGGTCAGCAGATAACCGCCCTGAGGGCCGCGGACACTTCGGACATAGCCGGCCTTATTTAATACCGCAATAATCTGCTCTAAATATTTATCAGATATTTCCTGCCTTGCGGCAATTTCTTTAATTCTGACCGGTGTTCCCGTATCATGCAGTGCCAAATCCAGCATCATGCGCAGTGCATAGCGCCCTTTGGTCGAAATCCTCATAACTGTCCCTCCGTGCTTTTGTGTAATTTACACAATTCCTGCTAATTAAATATGATACGCTAATCTGTAAGTAAAAGCAAGAAATTTTTACGCTTCCTGTCTTCCATTATATTACATGATGCTCCATCCATTTTCCGCCGCAGAACCGAATCAGGAAGAAAATGCTTCTGCATATCCAGTCAATGCACATGCCGAGCCATACTCCCATAAGTCCCATATCCATTTTTAATACAAAGAAATAAGACAAAACTACCCGGAAAATCCACATGCTCAGAATACTGACACTCATTGTATATTTTGCATCCCCTCCGCTGCGCAGAATCTGCGGCAGAGTAAAGCTCAGCGCCCAGAAAAAGATACTGAAAATATCAAACAGACGGATGACGTCAATGCACATGATTTTTGCTGCCTGTGATAAATGGAAGATTTCCGTTATGCCGGGGATAAACAGCCAGACCAGGATATTTGCGGCTGCAAGTCCGAGGATAGCTGTTTTCATCAGCTGTTTCCCGTAATATTTCGCCTGGTTCTTATCTCCGGCGCCCAGACACTGTCCGATAACCGGGATGACAGCAAGCCCCATGGTATTGCCCGGGATATTTGCCACGGTAGCTACGGTATTCGCTACAGCGTTTGCGGCAATGGCTGAGGTTCCAAGCGCTGCGGTCAGGCTGCTGACACACAGCTTCCCAATCTGGAACATTCCGTTTTCCAGTCCGCTTGGAATGCCAATCGAAAGAATCGGACGGATATGCTGCCGTTCGGGCTTTAAATCGGATATCTGGTCAATGCGGAACGGATTATCGGCCTTCTGCTGCTGCAGGGTGACCCATACGGCGGCAAAGATACGGCCTGCCAGAGTAGCCAGCGCCGCGCCCAGTACACCCATATGGAATCCGTAAATCAGCAGTGCGTTTCCCGCAATATTTATCACGTTCATAACAAGGCTTGCCTTCATGCTGATTTTGCTGTTGCCCTGAGCCCGGAATAAGGCGGCACCTGCATTATACGCGCCCATAAACGGATAGGATACGGCGCTGATTAGAAAATAAGTCTGGGCAAACGCCATGACATTATCATCAATGCGCCCGAAAATAAAACGCAGCATGCTCCGGCTGCCGGCTGCTGCGACAGCCATCAGCGCAATTGTACTAATCAGCAGTACACTGTAAAGCTGCGCTGCGCATTTTTTTGTCCGTTCTGTATTTTTCTGCCCTACGTACTGGCTGACAACGACCGCGCCGCCGGATGCAAGCGCGGAGAGAATCTGAAAAACCAGTACATTTATAGTATCTACCAGGCTTACGCTGGAAACAGCAGCTTCACCGACACTGGATACCATAAAAGTGTCTGCCAGCCCCATTGTAACGGCAAGGAACTGTTCGAGCAAAAGCGGCCAGATTAATTTAGCCAGCTGCTGTTTTGTATAAAAAAATTTTGTCCGGCTTTCCTGACCCATATCGTTTCACTTCCCTCCATTTTTGTCATACGGCTGGATAACCGCTGATTCCCAGAGCGATGCACAGCAGGTAAAGCAGGAGTATATGAACCGGATAGACAAGGTAAAAGAAATATTTTAATTTCAGCCCGCGTGAGCCGTTATAAAATCCAATCGGCACAAATGCCAGCGGCGCGGTTATTTCCCAGCAGAAAATAATGCATCCGGTGACAATCTGCCATACTTTCTTCTTGCGGAATGTATATAGTACAATGATGCATGCGACACCGATTGCCGCATAATCCGTGTTTAAAATCTGTGCCGCAGCCATTCCGGCTATCGCGGTAAGGGCGGATGCGATTGTCGTAGTAAATTTCTTCCTGTCCATATGCTCTTCAATCCAGCGGAGTCCCATCATAACGGCCAGGCCGCAGAACAGTGTGAAAAATACATTCTGATAGCCGAATTCCAGTATCTTTCCCTTAAACAGCAGGTCGAAGGGAATTTCTGAAATCAGGGCGAAAATCAAAAGCCTCTGTGCATATTTGAGGCGGTTTCTTGTATGTTCAAAACCTTCTACAAGCGAAAAGCAGTAAATCGGAAATGCGATTCTGCCAATCATGCGCATAACAGTATATGCTGTGTACAGCGTCTGGTTCTGCTGCAGCCACAGTACGACCGACGCGGTATCGGCTGTATTCATCTTGTACAGCCCGTTCATGGACAGATATCTGCCCAGAACACCGGCTCCAAAGTGGTCGATGACCATGGAAATCACAGCGATTAGCTTTAATGTGCTGCTGCTGATGCCTTTTCGGTGCGGCGAAGCTGCCGGATGCTGTGTGAATGAATCTGGTAAAGGTTTCCCGGGGTTTCCGTTTTGTTCCATAATAAGTATTCAGTCCTTTCGCTTTTCTCAGTTTCAGACAGAAGTAAAAAATGCAGGTTCGCATAGTTAAGCTGTCTGAACTGTTAACCTATCATACCACTATGGAATCCAGGATGCAATACGGGCATTCTATTTTCTTTCCCATCTTCCAGATGCGCCGCATGGCAGTACAAGACCTGTAGAGGAAACAGGCAGTCCGATTTCCTGTGCATCAGTAATTCCGCCAAATTTCTTCATAGCGCTGCCAAGCATGTAAGCAAGTACCGCAGGCTGCAGTCCGGTCGTATAAGAATTTACCAGAAAAAACAGAGGCTCCCGGCTTAAAATCTGCGTACATGCCTGAATAAGCGGAAAGACGGAGTCTTCAATTTTCCAGATTTCTCCTTTCGGGCCGCGTCCGTAAGACGGAGGGTCCATAATCACTGCATCGTAAGTTTTGCCGCGCCGGATTTCGCGTTCCACAAATTTCATGCAGTCGTCTGCCAGCCAGCGGATGGGTGCCTGTTCAAGCCCTGAGGCAGCCGCATTTTCCTTTGCCCAGCCGACCATGCCTTTCGAAGCGTCTACATGGGTGACTTCGGCGCCGGCTTTTGCAGCCGCTAAAGTCGCGCCTCCGGTATAGGCAAACAGGTTAAGGACTTTTGCCCGGTATCCGGCATTCTTAATTTTATCCGAAATCCAGTCCCAGTTCACAGACTGTTCCGGGAAAAGCCCTGTATGCTTGAAGCTGAACGGTTTTAAATGAAATGTCAGCGCACCGTAACGGATATCCCACTGACTGGGCAGGTCAAAAAATTCCCACTCCCCGCCTCCTTTTGCGCTCCTGTGATAATGGGCATTCAGCCTCTTCCAGCGAATGTCTGCCTTATTCGTGTTCCAGATGACCTGCGGGTCCGGACGCAGCAGCACATAACGCCCCCAGCGTTCCAGCTTTTCACCGCAGCAGCAGTCGATGACTTCGTAATCCTTCCATTTATCTGCAATCCACATTTGTATCTCCTTGTCAAGAAAAAATTGTATTTCGGGTTTTCTGCCTATCATCATAAAGGCGGTTCAGGGCAGTGTCAAGATATATAAACTCAAATAATTTTATTTCTTTCTGACAGTGATTGTACGAAAAAAAATACATAAATTTCTCAAAAATTCTTGCATTTCCCCAATTTATCAGCTATAATACATATCGCTGTGACATGATAGCTATGAAGCGTGAGGTTGCTGCCCGTCGTGGCAGGTTTTCCGTGGAGTGAATGTCAAGTTAGGAAACTGGCGACAAGTCACTGTACTATTAGAATATCTGTTTCATCCGAATTTCATCTTGGAAAACAGCAGAGCTGAAACAGAAATATGGTGTGTAGTCAAACAGACAGGAAGCATTTCCAAAAAGGACACACACGGGTTCGTGTACAGTCACCGCTTGTCGTACTGAATAATTAAGTGCGAATAAGGAGGCGACTTTTTTTATGGCAAGTCAGACAATGAGAATCATTCTCAAAGCTTATGATCATGAGCTGATTGATGCATCAGCAAAGAAAATTATCGAAACTGTAAAGAAAAACGGAGCACAGGTGAGCGGACCGGTACCGCTTCCGACAAAGAAGGAAGTTGTTACGATTTTAAGAGCCGTACACAAGTACAAAGACTCCCGCGAACAGTTTGAGCAGAGAACTCATAAAAGACTGATTGATATCATCGCACCGACACAGAAAACGGTAGACGCGTTAACCAGATTAGAGCTGCCGGCCGGTGTAAACATCGATATCAAAATGAAATAATGATTTAGGCAATAATCCTGAAGGGTTTTTATCATAGAAGCAGCACTGAAAGCGGCAGCCCGGCTGCTGCGCAAAAAAACGGTGTTCCACTTATGTTACTAACTGTTCTAGGATGAACGCATAAACTAGCGTTCCGCTGTAGGATAACAGGAGGTAAAAGAATGAAGAAAGCGATTTTAGCTACAAAAGTCGGAATGACTCAAATCTTCAATGAAAACGGAGAACTGACTCCGGTTACAGTATTGCAGGCTGGTCCTTGTTATGTCACACAGATTAAGACAGTTGAAAATGACGGATACAGTGCAGTACAGGTTGGCTTTGTTGACAAGAAAGACAAAATCATCAACAAAGATGCAAACGGAAATAAAGAAATCAGAAACAGACATGGTGTCACAAAGGCTCAGAAAGGCCATTTTGACAAAGCAGGCGTTTCCGGCAAGAGATTTGTAAGAGAGTTTAAGTTTGACAATGCGCAGGATTACAAGCTTGCGGATGAAATCAAAGCAGATATCTTTGCAGAAGGCGACAAGGTAGATGCGACTGCGATTTCAAAAGGTAAAGGTTTCCAGGGCGCTATTAAGAGACATGGCCAGCACAGAGGGCCTATGACTCACGGTTCCAAATTCCACCGTCATCAGGGTTCAAACGGAGCATGTTCTTCACCGAGCCGTGTATTTAAAGGAAAAGGAATGCCGGGTCATATGGGGCATGTGCAGGTTACCGTTCAGAATCTTGAAATTGTAAAAGTAGACGCAGAGAACAATCTGCTGCTGGTAAAAGGTTCTGTACCGGGACCGAAGAAGTCATTAATTACCATCAAAGAAGCAGTAAAGTCTTACAAATAGCGCATAATCAGGAAAGGAGGACTTACACAGATGGCTAACGTATCTGTTTATAATATGGAAGGCAGCGAAGTGGGCACAATCGAACTGAATGATGCAATCTTCGGTGTAAACGTGAATGAACATTTAGTGCATATGGCAGTGTTACAGCAGCTTGCCAATAAGCGCCAGGGCACACAGAAGGCTAAAACGCGCGGCGAAGTACGCGGCGGCGGCAGAAAGCCTTGGAGGCAGAAAGGAACAGGCCACGCAAGACAGGGTTCTACAAGGTCTCCGCAGTGGAAAGGCGGCGGCGTTGTATTTGCGCCGGCACCAAGAGATTATTCTTTCAAATTAAATAAAAAGGAAAAGAGGCTGGCTTTAAAATCAGCGCTTACTTCCAGAGTAAATGAAAATAAATTTATCGTAGTAGACGAGCTGAAGCTTGACGAAATCAAGACAAAGAAAATGGTCGGTGTTTTAAAAGCGCTGCATGCAGAAAAAGCACTGGTTGTGATTCACGGAGAAGACAGCAATGTCGCATTATCCGCAAGAAATATTCCGACTGTCAAAGTATCTTATACAAACACGATTAACGTATATGACATTCTTAAATACAATACAATGGTTGTGACAAAAGATGCTGTGGCAGCAATTGAGGAGGTGTATGCATAATGGCAAACGTACAGTATTATGATGTAATCCTCAGACCTGTGGTTACAGAAAAAAGCATGAATCTGATGGCAGAAAAGAAGTATACCTTCTATGTCCATACAGAAGCAAATAAAGCAATGATTAAAGACGCTGTTGAAAAAATGTTCGAAGGCACAAAGGTGCAGAAGGTTTATACCATGAATCTTCCGGGCAAGAAAAAAAGACGCGGAGCCGTAACGGGCAAGACAGCAAAAAGAAAGAAAGCGATTGTCAAGTTAACAGAAGACAGCGCTGACATTGAAATTTTCAGCGGCCTGTAAAACGGGCTTAAAACTTCCGGTATCAGATTTGCCCAAAAGAGATGATGCCGGAACGGAATACAGATTCATAAAATCTGAAAACTATGTGCAGCCTGCACGACAAGAAAGCATTGAAAGGGGAAACAACCATGGGAATTAAAAGTTATAAGCCGTATACACCTTCCAGAAGGCATATGACTGGATCTGATTTCTCTGAGATCACAAAAAAGACTCCTGAAAAATCTCTGTTAGTTCCGTTAAAGAAGAATTCAGGACGTAATAATCAGGGTAAAATTACCGTCAGACATCGTGGCGGCGGAAATAAACGCAAATACAGAATTATTGATTTTAAAAGAAGAAAAGACGGTATTCCGGCAAAAGTGGCTGGTATCGAATACGATCCGAACAGGTCCGCAAATATCGCGCTGCTTCATTATGCAGACGGACAGAAAGCATATATTATCGCACCGGCCGGCCTGACAGACGGCATGAAGGTTATGAGCGGTCCGGATGCAGAAGTAAGAGTCGGCAACTGCCTGCCGCTTGAGAATATTCCGATTGGTACTCAGGTACACAATATTGAGCTTTATCCGGGAAAAGGCGGACAGTTAGCACGTTCAGCCGGCTTAAGCGCACAGTTAATGGCTAAGGAAGGCAAATATGCGACATTAAGACTGCCTTCCGGTGAAATGAGAATGGTTCCTCTGAACTGCCGTGCTACCATTGGTGTTGTAGGCAATGGCGACCACAACCTGATTAATATCGGTAAAGCAGGGCGCAAACGTCATATGGGCATCCGTCCGACCGTCCGCGGTTCAGCCATGAACCCGAATGACCATCCGCACGGCGGTGGTGAAGGCCGTGCTCCGATTGGACGTCCGGGCCCGAGCACACCTTGGGGCAAACCAGCACTCGGCCTTAAGACGCGTAAGAAAAAGAAAGCTTCGAATAAGCTGATTGTAAGAAGACGTGACGGCAGAGCGATAAAGAGTAAATAGGAGGAATAGTTAGTAATGGGTAAAAGATCATTAAAAAAAGGTCCTTTCGCAGATGAAAGCCTGTTAAAGAAGGTAGATGCTCTGAATGCTGCTGGCGACAATGCCGTAATTAAGACATGGTCCCGCCGTTCTACAATTTTCCCGTCATTTGTAGGACATACGTTTGCAGTTCATGATGGAAGAAAGCATGTGCCGGTATATGTTACAGAAGATATGGTCGGGCATAAACTGGGTGAGTTCGTTGCTACAAGAACTTACCGCGGTCATGTAAAAGATGAAAAAAGGTCAAGAGTGAAATAATTCGCTGGTTAGGAAAGGAGGCTCTATTTCATGGCTAAAGGACACAGATCTCAAATTAAGAGAGAGAGAAATGAAAATAATAAAGAAACCAGACCTCATGCAAAACTGTCTTATGCTAGAGTGTCGGTTACAAAAGCTTGCTTTGTATTAGATGCAATCCGCGGGAAAGACGTGAGGACAGCGCTTGCGATTCTGGATTACAATCCAAGATACGCGTCTGAAATAATAGCTAAATTATTAAGGTCAGCTATTGCGAATGCAGAAAATAACAACGGAATGAATCCGGATAATCTGTATATCGAGGAATGCTACGCAAACAAGGGACCGACAATGAAGAGAATCAGACCGAGGGCACAGGGACGCGCTTACAGAATCGAAAAGAAAATGAGCCATATCACCATTGTGCTGAATGAAAGATAAGGAGGGAAAGCATGGGACAGAAAGTTAATCCTCATGGCTTAAGAGTCGGTGTCATTGCTGACTGGGACTCTAAGTGGTACGCAGAGGGAGATTTTGCAGACTGTTTAATAGAAGATTATAAAATCAGAGAATTCCTGAAAAAGAAATTATACGCTGCCGGCATCTCAAAGATTGAAATCGAGAGAGCTTCCGAGCGTGTGAAGGTAATTATTTATACAGCAAAGCCTGGTGTCGTAATCGGCAAAGGCGGCGCTGAAATCGAAAAAGTAAAAGGCGAGCTTCAGAAATATACAGAAAAGAAGCTGATTGTAGATATTAAAGAAGTAAAGAAGCCGGATAAGGATGCGCAGCTGGTAGCAGAAAACATCGCGCTTCAGTTAGAGAACCGTATTTCTTTCCGCCGTGCAATGAAATCCTGCATGTCAAGAAGCCTGAAGGCAGGCGCTCTTGGTATTAAGACTTCTGTATCCGGACGTCTCGGCGGCGCTGATATGGCACGTACAGAGTTCTATTCAGAAGGAACGATTCCGCTTCAGACATTAAGAGCAGACATCGATTATGGTTTCGCTGAGGCAGATACAACCTATGGCAAGGTAGGTGTAAAGGTGTGGATCTACAAAGGCGAGATACTTCCTGCGAAAGGAAATAAGGAAGGAGGCGCTCAGTAATTATGTTAATGCCGAAAAGAGTAAAGCATAGAAAACAGTTTCGTGGGTCCATCAGAGGCAGAGCCACGAGAGGCAATAAAATCACAAACGGTTCTTTTGGTATTGTAGCATTAGAGCCGGCCTGGATTAAATCAAACCAGATTGAGGCAGCCCGTATTGCCATGACGCGTTACGTAAAGCGTGGCGGTAAAATCTGGATTAAAATATTCCCTGATAAACCTGTAACTGCAAAACCGGCAGAAACCCGAATGGGTTCCGGTAAAGGCTCCCTGGAATACTGGGTAGCTGTTGTAAAACCGGGACGCGTATTGTTTGAAATCGACGGAGTTGCGGAAGAAGTTGCAAGAGAGGCATTGCGTCTTGCTACGCACAAACTGCCTTGCAAATGCAAAGTTGTTTCGCGTGCAGACTTAGAAGGCGGTGAATCAAATGAAAGCAAGTAAATATTTGGAAGAATTAAGAACAATGACACCGGCAGACTTAGATGCCAGGTTAACAGAAGCGAAAAAAGAACTTTTTAATCTGAGATTTCAGAATGCGACGAACCAGCTGGAGAATACAGGCAGAATCAAAGAAGTGAGAAAGAATATCGCCAGAATTCAGACAATTATTACAGAAAAAGCAAATGCCTAATTCGAAAATCCGGAAAGGAGAACTATAATCGTGGAAAGAAATTTAAGAAAAACACGTGTCGGTGTTGTTGTAAGCGATAAAATGCAGAAGACGATTGTTGTAGCTGTAAAAGACAACGTAAGGCATAAATTATATAACAAAATCGTAAAAAGAACGTATAAATTAAAAGCGCATGATGAAAACAACGACTGCAGGATCGGTGATACTGTCAGGGTTATGGAAACAAGACCGCTGTCCAAAGACAAACGGTGGAGACTTGTTGAAATCGTTGAGAGAGCGAAATAATAATACAAGGAGGATTCCAGCATGATTCAGCAGGAAAGCAGACTTAAGGTTGCTGACAATACAGGAGCGAAGGAATTGCTCTGTATCCGTGTTATGGGCGGTTCTACAAGAAGATACGGACATATCGGCGATATTATTACAGCAACGGTTAAAGATGCAACACCAGGCGGCGTTGTCAAAAAAGGTGATGTTGTAAAAGCAGTTATTGTGCGTACAAAGCGCGAGACAAGACGTAAAGACGGCTCTTATATCAGATTTGACGAGAATGCCGCAGTAATTATAAAAGATGACCAGACTCCAAGGGGAACCCGTATTTTCGGGCCAGTTGCAAGGGAGCTTCGCGAGAAGCATTTTATGAAGATTGTTTCTCTTGCTCCGGAAGTATTATAGGAGGTAGCAAAGATGGCAATGTTAAAAATAAAAAAAGGCGATATGGTTAAAGTGATTGCCGGCAGAGATAAAGATAAAGAAGGTAAAGTCATTGCTATTAACCGCAAGAAGAACACGCTTCTTGTGGAAGGCGTAAATATGATTACCAAGCACACAAAACCATCTATGCAGAATCAGCAGGGCGGTATTGTGCACCAGGAAGGACCAATTCATATTTCTAATGTAATGTATCTGCATAAAGGACAGCCGACAAGAATCGGATTTAAGTTTGACGGAGATAAAAAAGTCCGTTTTGCAAAATCTACTGGTGATATTATTGACTAAGTACGAATAGAAGGAAGGAGGTCCAAAAGTGAGCAGACTAAAAGATCAGTATATGAATGAAATCATGGATGCCATGATGAAAAAATTCGGATATAAAAACCGCATGCAAGTGCCGAAGTTAGACAAGATTGTGTTAAACATGGGCATTGGCGAAGCAAAAGAAAATGCGAAAATATTAGAAGCAGCTATGAGCGATATGGAGCTGATTACAGGCCAGAAGCCGATTAAAACCATATCCAAGAAATCAGTTGCAAACTTCAAAATCAGGGAGGGTATGCCGATTGGATGTAAGGTTACATTAAGAGGCGAGAAGATGTACGAATTCTTAGACCGTCTGGTAAACCTTGCACTGCCTCGTGTACGTGACTTTCGCGGTGTGAACCCGAACTCATTCGATGGCAGGGGAAATTACGCACTTGGCATTAAAGAACAGCTCATTTTCCCGGAAGTAGAATTCGATAAGATTGACAAAGTCCGCGGCATGGATGTAATTATCGTTACAACAGCAAAGACGGATGAAGAGGCACGTGAATTATTAACGCAGTTTAATATGCCGTTTCAGAAGTAATCAGGAGGGAAATTATGGCAAAGACTTCTATGAAAGTAAAACAGCAGCGTAAACAGAAATTTTCCACCAGGGAATATACGCGCTGCAGAATCTGTGGTCGTCCACATTCTGTGTTAAAGAAATATGGCATCTGCCGTGTATGCTTTCGTGAATTAGCATATAAGGGCCAGATTCCGGGAGTAAAGAAGGCTTCCTGGTAAGCGTTGACACCCAGATAATATTTAAGGAGGAAAATTCAATCATGACAATGAGCGATCCAATTGCAGATATGCTTACAAGAATCCGTAACGCAAATACTGCGAAACATGATACAGTAGATATTCCGTCATCCAAGATGAAGGTTGCCATTGCTGACATTCTTGTAAATGAAGGCTACATCGCGAAATACGATATCGTTGATGATGGTAATTTCAAGGCTATCCGTGTCACTTTAAAATATGGCGCAGATAAGAATGAGAAGATTATTACAGGCATCAAGAGAATCTCCAAACCGGGTCTGCGTGTTTATGCAGGCAAGGAAGAAATTCCTTCTGTACTCGGCGGTTTAGGAATCGCTATCCTGTCTACAAATAAAGGCATCGTTACAGATAAACAGGCCAGAAAGCTTCAGGTAGGCGGAGAAGTATTAGCATTTGTATGGTAATTTAATGAACTATTTTCGGAATAAATAGGAGGTACGGGCATGTCACGTATAGGAAGAATGCCAATCGCTGTCCCGGCAGGAGTGACTGTTGAGATTGCAGAAAATAATAAAGTAACTGTAAAGGGACCGAAAGGGGAACTGAGCAGGGTTCTGCCGGCTGAAATGGAAATTAAGCAGGAAGAAGGGCAGGTTTTCGTTTCAAGACCGAATGACTTAAAGAGAATGAAATCCTTACATGGTCTGACCAGAACGCTGATTAACAACATGGTAGTCGGAGTTACCGAAGGCTACACAAAGCTGTTAGAGATTAACGGCGTCGGTTACAGAGCTTCTAAGGCAGGAAACAAGCTGACACTGAATCTGGGATATTCACATCCGGTAATTATGGAAGACCCGGAAGGCATTGAGTCTGCTGTAGAAGGCAATAAAATCACCATCAAAGGTATCGATAAAGAAAAAGTAGGCCAGTACGCGGCTGAAATCAGAGATAAGAGAAGACCGGAACCGTACAAGGGCAAAGGTATTAAGTATGCTGATGAGGTTATCAGACGTAAAGTTGGTAAGACTGGCAAGAAATAATGAAAGGGTGACGAGAGATGGTTAGAAAGGAATCAAGAGCTAAGGTTCGTGCAAATAAACACAGAAGACTGCGCAATCGTATTTCCGGGACAGCAGAAAGACCGCGTCTGGCAGTTTTTAGAAGCAATAATCATATGTACGCTCAGATTATTGATGATACAGCTGGCAATACCATCGCTGCAGCTTCTACTCTGGATAAAGATGTAAAAGAAGCAGTGGAAAAAACGAATAACGTCGCAGCAGCAGCACAGGTTGGTACTGTAGTCGCAAAAAGAGCAATAGAAAAAGGTATTACAACGGTTGTCTTTGACAGAGGCGGATATATTTATCATGGCAAGGTTCAGGCTCTGGCAGACGCAGCCAGGGAAGCTGGTTTAACATTCTAAGTAGGAGGAAACATTTACATGAAACGTGAAATAATTGATGCTAGTCAGTTAGAGTTAACAGAAAACGTTGTAGCAATCAAACGTGTCACGAAAGTTGTAAAGGGCGGGCGCAACATGCGCTTTTCAGCTTTAGTAGTTGTTGGCGACAGCAACGGACATGTAGGCGCAGGAATGGGTAAAGCAGCTGAAATTCCTGAGGCTATCCGCAAGGGTAAAGAAGATGCTATGAAAAAACTCATTACTGTAAAATTAGATGATAATAAGAGTATAACGCACGACATTATGGGGAAGCATACTGGTGCGTCCGTACTGCTTAAGAAGTCTCCGGATGGTACTGGTATTATCGCCGGCGGTCCTGCACGAAGCGTATGTGAATTAGCAGGCATCAAAAATATCCGTACAAAATCACTGGGGTCAAACAATAAGCAGAATGTTGTGCTTGCTACAATTGCTGCTCTGGCTCAGTTAAAATCTCCAGAAGAAGTTGCGAAGCTTCGCGGTAAATCTGTAGAAGAGATTCTAGGTTAGGAGGCAGAAAATGGCAGATAAAATGTTAAAGGTAACACTTATCAGATCAAAAATCGGGTCCGTGCCGCGGAATAGAAAGATTATTGAGTCTATGGGCTTCCGTAAGCTCAACCAGACCAAAACATTCCCGGACAACGATGCAACACGCGGTGCACTGCGCAAGATTGCACCATATGTAAAAGTAGAAGAAGCATAATACAGATAAGGAGGTGTCACTATGGACTTATCAACTTTAAAGGCTGCAGAAGGCTCTAGAAAAGACAGGTTCAGAAAAGGACGCGGACATGGTTCAGGTAACGGCAAAACAGCCGGCAAAGGACACAAAGGCCAGAAAGCCCGCTCAGGGGCTCCGAGGCCAGGCTTTGAAGGTGGCCAGATGCCATTATACAGAAGATTACCAAAGAGAGGCTTTAAGAATATTAATTCTAAGATAATCGTTGGAATCAATGTAAAAGAACTCGAAAGATTTGACAATGATTCTACGGTTACCGTGGATACGTTAATCGAAACAGGAATTGTTAAAAATCCAAGAGACGGCGTCAAGATTCTTGGAAATGGAGAATTAACCAAGAAGCTCACAGTTCAGGCCAATGCATTCAGTGCTGGTGCAAAAGAAAAGATTGAGGCTCTTGGTGGAAAAGCAGAGGTGATCTAATGTTACAGACGCTTCGCGGTGCATTCAAGGTTAAAGAGATTCGGGAGCGGTTAGTATATACGTTTATGATGCTGATTGTAATCCGTCTGGGCTCACAGCTTCCATGTCCGGGAATTGATTCCGCTCTGTTTTCAGAGTGGTTCAGTTCCCAGACAAACGGGGCGTTTAACTTTTTTGATGCAATCACTGGTGGCTCATTCAATGAAATGTCTGTTTTTGCACTGAGTATTACACCATATATTACTTCTTCCATTATCATGCAGCTCCTTACCATTGCGATTCCGAAGTTAGAGGAAATGCAGCGTGACGGGGAAGACGGCAGAAAGAAGATTGCCAGCATTACCCGTTATGTGACCGTGGCGCTCGCTTTAATCGAATCGATTGCCATGGCGGTTGGATTTGGAAGAATGGGATATCTGACGAATTTCAGCGCGTTTTCTGTGATTCAGGTAGTATGTATTCTGACTGCCGGCTCTGCAGTGCTGATGTGGATTGGCGAGCAGATTACAGAAAAAGGTGTGGGGAACGGGATTTCGATTGTATTAGTTATCAATATCGTATCCAGAATTCCGGCTGATATGTCTAATTTGTACGAGCAGTTCGTAAAGAACCAGAAAATTGCAAGAGGCGTTCTGGCGGCGGTTATTATACTTGCGGTCATTCTGCTGACGGTTGTTTTCGTAATTTTGCTGCAGGATGCAGAGCGCAAGATTCCTGTGCAGTATTCTAAAAAAATCCAGGGCAGGAAGCTGGCGGGCGGACAGAGTACGTTTATTCCGCTGAAGGTGAATACGGGCGGCGTGATTCCGATTATTTTCGCACAGTCTATTATGGAATTTCCGGTTGTTATCTGTACTTTGCTGGGAGTTGACGGAGGGACGAGTATCGGAGGGAAGATACTGAATGGTCTGCAGCAGAGAAACTGGTGCGACCCGTCGAATCCGGTGCTGTCAATCGGACTTGCTGTGTATCTGGTGCTGGTTGTTGTATTTGCGTATTTTTATACGTCGATTACGTTTAATCCGCTGGAGATTGCAGATAATATGAAAAAACAGGGAGGCTTTATTCCGGGCATACGGCCGGGGAAGCCGACGAGTGAATACCTTACGAAGATTTTGAATTATATCGTGTTTATCGGGGCTGTGGGGCTGTCGATTTGTGCGGTGATTCCGATTTTCTTTAATGGGGTGTTTAATGCGAATGTTTCGTTTGGAGGGACTTCCATTATTATTATTGTGGGGGTTGTGATTGAGACGATTAAGCAGATTGAGTCTAAGATGGTTGTGCGGTATTATAAGGGATTTTTGAGTGAATAGAGGATTTAGGAGATACAGCTTCGGCTGTATCTTTTTGTGTATAGCAGGGTGGATGAAAAGTGCTTTTTTTGAGGGGGGGGGGGAGGCGGTGCACTGGTCTGCAAAAATAGGACACTAAAATTGTATTTTTCACATACAATCTGCGGTTACTGTACAGTCGTATATGTTTCTCTATACTGCAATCGGAAAGTTCCAGGATTATTTCATATTCCAATTCTATCTGCGGGTTCCCGTTCGTGTCCCCCATCCCCCGGCAAGCAGCATCCCCTTATCCGTAAACCCGATATAATTTACCATTGCAAACTGATAATAAGAAACCGCTTGCTCAAATGTCCAGAAGAAATCGTCTGCCGAAGTCATCAGCAGGGCACAGTCCTTAACCGGGTATTTTTCATACCTGCCAAGCGGCCGCCCCCTGTACCATATCCTGCATTTTCCCTGTATCAAAACCACAAAAAGGATTGACAAATTTCCCATCCGATGGTATCCTTTTAAGCAAAGAGAGGCGGTTTTGTACCACTGGCTACCTGTTAGTCCTGAGTGGGTTACTCGCTTCTTTTTTTATATCTACCAAATCATACAGGTACAACTTCCCTTTCCCCGTACAGTTTACCACCAGGCAGCCGGAATAAATATTATAGTTTTCCGTTTTCACATCATTATCATATACCGGCATGGCAAACCGTGTCGTATAGTAATACCAGCCGTTAGCGGCATCACCGGAATGTTTCTCTTTCCGGTTCTCCCGGAACCGTTTATCCGATGCAATCCCCATCATTTCACGGATTCCCTGTGCCGCATTGGCTTTCGCCTTTGCCCTGCCGCCTTTCATCTTCCTTGTATATTTTGAACCGGCATATTCATTCGGGAAGTCTTTCCCCAGATAAATAACGTCGCCGGTCTCCGCTATTTCCACCAGTTCCCCGACAAAGCGTTCCAGATACTTCTCCACCTCATTCCAATCGATATTCTGTTTATTGGAAAAGATTATATCAGGCAGAACAACAACCTTACTGCCATTTTCATCCAGTGCAATTTCTAGTGTTTCCATGATATTCCTCCCTTGTGTTGAAATCATTGTAACACGCACAGAGAGCAATGCACAACCGGAAATTTCTTTATTCATACCGCTTGCGTATCTCCATCATCCTGTATGCTGTGGCGGTGGCAGGCGCCTTTTGGGGACTTCGGGGGTTTTGTATAGGGGAAGCTGTGTGTCCCCAAATCCTGGGTGCTGGGCAGAAAACTAAGAACTTCTAACTTTTCTCCAAAGTCACATCAGAAGGAACAAGTTTCTCCATCCAGCTGGGTTTTGGAGGGATTTCAGTGTCTGATTGTGTAGAGGAAAAGTTTTGTATATTTTGTTTATGGAGATGTTTTTTGGGATAGATTTCAGTATGAGATTGAGCAGAAGAATGGTTTTGTTTATGCAGGAGGTATTTGTATAGATTTCAGTGTTTGATTTTGTTGGAACAAGTTTCCTCACCGGGCAGATTTTTGGAGGGATTTTGGTAACTGACAGTGTGGAAGGAATAGGTCATTCTGTTTAGTTGTATTTGGCTGAAGGTCAGTAGATGCTTGTGCTGAGGGAAAAGATATGGCATCATTGAACAGTAAAAAATTTTGGCATATTTTTGGAGAGGTATCTGAACGGCTGCGTATTTATTGACCAGTTTATAAAAATATTTTGAAATATTGCATATATTTTTATAATCAGTTATAATAGTAAAAGTAATTTGAATTGTATTAAATTCAGTACAATTTTTGAAAAGACGAAATTGTATGAATTAATCGCTTGTTTTTTAAATTGCCAGATAATTACATGCAGAATTGAACTCTGGAAGGCTTGAAAATAAAGGGATTGAGAAGTATAGGGTAGAAATAAAAGAAGCCCGCTTAGGGCATTGACACCTGCTGTTCTTCTTTCTGGTTCGCCATTTCGTCAGGTAGAAATAAAAGAAGCCCGCTTAGGGCATTGACACTTTTTGCCAGCTTCACTGAAAATTTTCCCTCTACCGTGTAGAAATAAAAGAAGCCCGCTTAGGGCATTGACACAGCTTTAAGAACAGATATTCTTCCTCCCAGCAAACCGTAGAAATAAAAGAAGCCCGCTTAGAGCATTGACACCATATATTGGACATTTTTTTGTCATGTTTAGTTATCGTAGAAATAATAGAAGCTTGCTTAGGACATTGACACAGCATTAAAGAAAATACTATTTGAACAATAACTAAAAAGCAGAGATAAAAGAAGTCTGTTTAAGGCCTTGACACAATATATTTAACATTCTATATTCCTTATAGAAATGATAAAAACCTGTTCAGGAAGCGGAAAAGTAAAACTGGATATGGGGTGCAAAACTGAATATAGTGATAAAATGGAATATACAAACACATGTCACCAATAGACAAGATGCACCAATGATTTTTGCTTTTAAGAGTACATTTTATCTATAAAAATGATTCTATGCTCTGTCCATTTTATCATGCAAAGAGTTTTTAAATAAAGATGCTGATCTGTATATTTGCTCATTTTCATATGTATCCGCCAAATATACAGAAAAATTTCCATTATCATTTGACAGCTTTAAAAGCCGGACTGGCTGATTATCCTTTGTATCTATTTTCAGCCGGTGATTTCTCATGTCAATTTCATAAACCATATTTTCAAACATTGTAGCAGATAATATCAGATGACACTGCAGATTGTCCATTTCTTTTGCAACGACTGGCATATCTATATAAATTAAATCATTCAGTACAAAATTTACTCTGTACAGATTCCCAGCTGCATCTCCTCCGAAGCCACTGAATTTCACATCCTTTTTTATCAATCTTGCACCCAGTCCCATCAGTAGTTCATCACTGGCAACCCATATAGAAACAATGCTCCTGTGTCTTACATTGCGCGGCATCCGTGGAACCAGCTGATTTGTACAACCGGTCTTCTTGCTTCACTATCCAGATTTAACGTAATCTGCATTATATCACACCTGCCATTCCAAGCATCATTCCTTCTTCTGTCGTATACCACCCTATAATTCCATCAACACCTGAAATCTGCATTTTCAGCAGTTCTTCTTTTGATTTATCTGTATATACAATTTCGGCTGATTCTATTGTAACACCATCATCATTCTTATATATTACATTTTTTAGTCCTAACCACTGGTTCGGATATTTTTTTTCCATTTGTTTTCTCGTTAATCGCATATATCCTCCTTTTTTATTCCAGCTGCAGTCAAATACAATTACTATCTTAAATTTTATTATATCCATATTACAAATAAAAATAAACCCCCAATATGCTTCGGTTGTTATTTGCCTTTACAATGTATTACTGTACAATGAAATGCTCTGCCATCATTATTTATATGTACCGTCTGGCATGACTCTCCTTCGAGGGGACGGTACGTAACTTCCTCATACAAACTATCACCCACGATTCGTTACTTTTCACACCCACGCCAGATGTTGGTTATCCATAATTTTTCTCCAGTATTTGCGGATTGTTATGATTTCGCTGTGCACTTTAGCTGGCTCTTGCTTCATATGTTTCATTTCCTGGCTGTGAAAGCGCATCAGCTTTTTATAATCCGCTTCCATATTTATATACTTTTCCCCAGATTTAAATGCTTCAGTTTGCCTGGACAGCCTCCTGTTCCTGTATTGCAGCGCTGAAAATGACTCAAAATTTATCCGCATGAACACCTCCGCTTTCTTCATGTTCCACTCTGCGCCGGATTTCAAGCAGGCTGCCGTCGGCCATTTCGGCCGCAACAGACCCGCCATGTTTCGGCACAGACCTTTTTATGGCAGACCGAATTTGGCCGCCGCCAGCACTGTCGCAGGCTTCCTGAAGATCTGCGCAGAACCGGAGCCCGGCAAGGAACCCCATTGCAGTATAAGTTTCCTGATGTGTCATAGAAAATTCCAGCACTGCACTGTACAGAGCGTCATTATCTCTGTCTGCAGACGGGAATATTTGTTTCAATCTGTCAAAGAGTTCCTCAAATACAGCGTCAATCCGCTTCTGGTACGCATCCTTTCCATCATCCTTTATAGGAATGCGGCTAGTCTCCTCACCATATATAATATACTCCATAAAGCTTTCCATGCCTGCCCGCTCCGTCATTTGTCTTAATTCTCCCATTTCCTTTCCCTCCTTACATGCTTATACAGACCTCTTTATTATAACCTGTTTATATAAGCATGTTTATAAAAAGAGCTATTTTTCAGTGATACTTTGTATAAAATAAGAATGAAAGGATGGATGCGGCAATGAAATATTTACACATGCGGCTTGAAGAACTGCTTACGGAAAGAGGTCTTTCAAAGAAAAAGGTATGCTCCGCCCTTGACATGGAACGTACCAATTTTAACAGGTATTACCGGGATGAATTTCAGCGGATTGACGCAAATCTGCTTTTAAAGCTGTGCGATTATTTTGGCTGCGAAGTCGGTGACCTGTTTGAAATAAGGGAAAAAGAATAATAACTTCGCGGAATGGGCGGGCTGCTGTGCCCGCCATTCCTGCGCAGGGCAGCCGCCTGCTTCTGCTTTCTTTTATATACCCTGGCCAGCCTTTCATACAGAAAATTGATGGCGGGAATGCGTTTATCATGCAGGAATAGCAGCTCATTTTCTTTATATTTTCAAAGTCGTAAGAACGGGTTATACTCTATAGGCGCGAACGTAACTAAGCAGTCCTGGTAAAACTGCTGTATGAAACTTGGCATTCTGATTTATCTGCCGTCATTGAATTTCAAACCCTTAACCATTTTGTCACTCACTTTGTCTTAATTAAATTCTAAACCCACAAAAACTTTCCACATTTGACCAGGGCTTAATTCCATCGACTGACACCTCTAATCACATATTTTCGCTTCAGTTATAGGTAAATTATTCTGTCCAGCGAGCAACAAAAAAACCATCTGCCCAATTTGTCTGGTCAATTTTCATTCTAGATATTTCAAAACAGCTTACCGGGAAGTCTCGAAATCCTTCCTTGCACTTCAGCTGCTCAATCGCTTCACTTGCTTTTTTCTCAGAGGAAAAAACGCCAATTAATTTCGTTTCCTCATGTGTTCCAAAATCATCGTTCAAGTTATGGGTATGCCATAAAAGAAAAACATCTGTCAGAGGTATGCTCATATCTAACTATCCCTTCGTGTAGATATCTATCAGGTTTAGGTGATTGTCAAAAACTGCTGTGTACCGGGTACAGCAATCATTATCTTCATCAGAGATGTGGATGGTACAGGAAACAGTATCCATTGGCGGGTCAAAGTTGAAATTTTTTGTAATGGAAACAAACTCATTGTGGAAATGGTATTTTTTCAACACGGCAGTCAAATCGCCCCGCATATCTTCCACAAACGTTTCTGCATCATCACTATACCAATTTGTGAGATAGTCTCTCATAAACCGCCGTGTCATATCAAAGATTTTGGAATTATCTATAAACTTGGAAAACTGCTTCGGGTCGACTGGTATAATGCTCATAAGTAACCTCCATTGCTGCTCTGTATTCATTGAAAGCATAGCACAGGGATATGAACAAATCAACAGCAAATAGTAAATCCTGGTTCCGACCCGGCACAATCTTCAGAAAATAGTGGACGCTCCGGCAAAGCTGTGGTAGAATGAAGCGAAAGAAGGTGAGGACGGTGAGTGAGGAAACTACAATCGCCCAGGGGCTGCACGTCACGGATGACAGCGCGGGCTATGATGCCGCCTGCAAGCGTATCCTGTCTGAAAAGGCAATCCTGGCGCGGATTATGAAGTCCTGTCTGGAAGAATACAAAGACTGCGATGTTAACGATATTGCCGGGAAGTACATAGAGGGCCAGCCCCAGGTGTCTGCCGTTCCGGTGCTGCCGGACGAGGGTGATACAGTCATCAGCGGCATGGACACCGAGGATAAATCGGTGCGTGAGGGGACAGTCACCTATGACATTCGCTTCCGGGCCATCGTCCCCGGCTCTGAGGAACGGATTGCCCTTATTATCAACGTGGAGGCGCAGAACGATTTTTATCCCGGCTATCCGCTGATAAAGCGTGGCATATACTACTGTTGCCGGATGATTTCTTCACAGTATGGCCGGGAGTTCACCGGCCCGCGCTATGAGAAAATCAAGAAGGTCTGCTCCATCTGGATTTGCATGGACCCGCCGAAGTATCGGAAAAACACCATCACACGGTATCGGCTGGTGGAGGAACACCTGGCAGGCGAGGCAGCGGAACCAGTCAAAAATTATGATTTGCTTTCTATCGTCATGCTGTGTCTTGGCGGGCCGGACGGGGGAAACTATAACGGCGTGCTGCGGATGCTGGATGTGCTTCTCTCCAACGAAACCAGCGAGGCGGAGAAGCGGAGAATTTTACAAGATGACTATGACATTCCGATGACACAAAGTATGGAAGAGGAGGTATTGGTCATGTGTAATTTGAGCAAGGGCGTTAGAGAAAAAGGTCGTGCCGAGGGTCGTGCTGAAGGTATGGCTAACGGTATTTTGACCTCTATCAAAAACCTTACGGAAACAATGGGCCTGACGATTGAGCAGGCTATGGCGGCGCTGAAAGTCCCGGAGGGCGAACGTCAGAAATATATGGATTTGCTGGAACGGCAGTAACATTGAAAACGCCACGGACTATCATTGTCCCTGGCGTTTTCTGTATCTGCTTTAGCTGGCTTGGACGGCTTTTATTTTCTGGCAGCACCCTTCCTGTTCTTTCAGCGCTTTTATCGTATAATTCCTGCTGTTTCATATACTGCTTTCTTTTGTCAAAAAGTATAGTGCCTTTATCTGGAGAATTCAAATGTGGATAACCCGGCATATTGGTAAAAATGAAAGGAAAAAGCCGGACACCGGCTGTTTTTTAAATGCATAGAAAGAGGTACAGAATTGGCAGATACAAGTGTTTTGTAAAAAATATCTACGCAAAATGAAATATAAAATGATATATTTGCAATTCCGTATTTTCCACGAATTTTTTGTGGATTGATTTATTTTTTTCAATTCATCATTATGCTCGAATCTGGTTTGGATGTGAAAAGTAACGTATCTATTGACCAGTTTGTGAAATATATTTAAAAAATATTGCATATATTTTTATAATTAGTTATAATAGGAAAAGCAATTTGAAATTGTATTAAACTCAGTACAATTTTTGAAAAAACGAAATTGTACGAATTAATTGGTTGTTTTTTAAATTGTCAGATAATTACATGCAGGATTAGACTCTGGAAGGCTTGAAAATAAAGGGATTGAGAAGAATAGGGTAGAAATAGTAGAAGCCCGCATAGGGCATTGACACATTCAATATGCTCTATTATATTATAGATGTCTTTTTCTTGTAGAAATAGTAGAAGCCCGCATAGGGCATTGACACAGACATTTTCTTTCAAATACAGTTTCTGGCACTATTGCAGTAGAAATAGTAGAAGCCCGCATAGGGCATTGACACAATTCTTTCCGAATTGTAGAAGGAATACTGTTAACCGGTAGAAATAGTAGAAGCCCGCATAGGGCATTGACATAGTGTTAAAGAAAATACTATTTGAAAAATAACTAATAAGTAGAAATGAAAGAAGTCCGTTTAAGTCTTTGATACGATATACTTAACATTTTATATTTTTTGTTCCCGATAGAAATGATGAAAGTCTGTTTGGTGAGGTACAAAACGAAAACTGGATATGGGGTGCAAAAACTGAATATGTTGATAAAATTGAATATACAAACACATGCTATCACTGGACACAAATGCGCCAGACAATGTACAGAAGCTTTATCAGCGGGGTACACGAAAAAGGAACGAGCGGATATTAGTCAACTGGTTTATGACGAAGACCTGATAATGGCAGAAGACCTGATATAATCCATCAGAACAGACATGATGCATAAGATTTGAATTTTAACCGTTTAAAAATGTTACTGTTATTTAAAGTCAAAAATTCATATCCAAATTTTTCTGACAAATGCAATTTATTATACGAAGCAAAAATGAAGCAGAAGCTTGTTAACGAAAAATGATACTTTCAGCTTTTTGGAAATAAACATTCGATTGAAAAATTTTTCCATTTGCTGTCCGGCTAATCAATAACCATCATCTTTTCTCTCCCGCGAATATTCCTCCTTTAAGCCCGGATTATGATATAATCAAATCTCCCATTCTGCAAAACCGCATATCCAGAACTGTAACAGTTCAGGTAAGGTATTACATTTCTGAATACCTGGCAAATCCCCTCTTCCGGCGGAATTTCCAAAGCATTACATTAAAACATATCGGCGGCGCAGCATAAACATCCTTCCACCAAAAGTTTACTGCCCGCCTGCCCTATAAAAATTTCCCACACTAATTACAGCTCTTCACGTAAAACCTGCCAAAACCAGCCGGGTGACGGGAAGATACACCGGCTTCCAGCGACATTGGAGGAGTGTTTAGAATCCCTTAGCATTCTGCAAGGAAACCAGGCGGCGAAGCCGAAGCGGCACCTTTAGCTTCTGGCTGCAGGCCAGGGCGAACCAGGTGCCGCGTCCGTCCGGTGCCACAGCGTAAACGCAGAATGCTTAGGGATTCTTAACACTCCGGAGCCGGAGCAGGAAGCCGGTGTATCTTCCCGCCACCCGGCGTCCGAGGGGCCAGCACATCCCCTCTTCATCCAGCCCGCCACCCACAATTCAGTTTCCCGCACATTTTCCAGATTTTATAGTGGAAAAATATGCTGTTTTATGGTATGGTTATAAAAGCAGTACAGTATTCCACACGAATAGATGAATATACTGTAATAAAAAAAGAATACAGGAGGTTATTACCAAATGAAAATTATCATGTTAGGCGCTCCGGGAGCTGGGAAAGGGACACAGGCGAAAAGAATTGCTGAGAAATATTCCATTCCGCACATTTCCACCGGAGACATTTTCCGTGCGAACATTAAAAACGGAACAGAGCTCGGCAAAAAAGCAAAAGAATACATGGACCAGGGCGCGCTCGTTCCAGATGATCTGACCTGTGACCTGGTTATGGACCGCATTCAGCAGGATGACTGCAAAAACGGCTTCGTTCTTGACGGATTCCCTCGTACAATTCCGCAGGCAGAAGCACTGGACGGGGCACTGAGCAAAATCGGACAGAAGATGGATTTTGCCATTGATGTAGATGTGCCGGATGAAAATATTGTAAACCGCATGGGCGGACGCAGAGCCTGCTTAAGCTGTGGCGCTACGTATCATGTAGAGTTTAATCCGACGAAGGCAGAGGGTGTCTGTGACGCATGCGGCGCGCAGACTGTATTAAGAGACGACGACAAGCCGGAAACCGTGCAGAAGCGTCTTACAGTATATCATGATCAGACACAGCCGCTGATTGATTACTATAAAAAGCAGAATATTTTAAAATCCGTAGACGGCACACAGCCAATGGATGCAGTATTTGATGCGATTATAGGAATATTGGGAGCGTAAGCGATGCCGGTATCAGTCAAATCTGCAAGAGAGATAGAGCTAATGCGGACAGCGGGCAGAATCCTGGGCAGGGTACATACGGAACTTGCCCGGGAAATTGTGCCGGGGATGTCAACATGGGACATTGACCGTATTGGCGAGGATTTAATACGAAGCTATGGATGCATTCCTTCCTTCTTAAATTATGAGGGATTTCCTGCTTCTGTCTGTGTATCCGTAAATGATGAAGTAGTGCATGGGATTCCGGAAAAAGGACGGATGATAAAAGAAGGCGACATTGTAAGCCTGGACATGGGAGTAATTTATAAGGGGTATCAGTCGGATGCTGCCAGGACAGTAGGCGTTGGACGCATATCGCAGCAGGCGGCGGACCTGATAGAGCGGACAAAGCTCAGTTTTTTTGCGGGAATGCAGTATGCAAGGGCAGGCGGGCGCCTGTTTGATATTTCAGCAGCGATAGGAGATTATGCGCACCGGTTTGGATACGGCGTTGTCCGGGATTTAGTGGGGCACGGCATTGGCCGGAACATGCATGAACCGCCGGAAATACCGAATTACCGGCAGCGGTTCCGGGGAATGCGGCTGCGCGCGGGAATGACGCTTGCGGTAGAGCCGATGATTAATACCGGCACCTGGAGGGTAAACTGGTCGGAGAACGGCTGGACGGTAACCACGGCGGACGGTTCTTTATCGGCGCATTATGAAAACACGATACTGATTACTCCGAACGGACCGGAACTATTGTCGGTTACAGAGGAAGAAGCAGAAAATTTAAGCCACAGGTACCTTGCGGTATAAAGGCATATTTTAAAATTGTCATAATTAATGGAGGAATGAAAATGTCAAAAGCAGATGTAATTGAAGTAGAAGGAAAGGTCATTGAGAAACTGCCGAATGCGATGTTTCAGGTAGAACTGGAAAACGGGCATCAGATTCTGGCACATATCAGCGGAAAGCTGCGGATGAACTTTATCCGTATTCTGCCGGGAGATAAAGTGACGATAGAAATGTCTCCGTATGACCTGACAAAAGGGCGCATTATCTGGAGAGATAAATAGTTTTAAACAGGAGCGAACAGATTATTAAATGAAGCAGGGGCAGGCTGTCTGGAAAATGGGATTTCGGACAGCCTGTTTTTGTGTCCGGCGGAGCAGCAAGTAACAGGTCAGCTTGTCTGAACTGTTACGATAAGTTTCAGCGTCAGAGCCGGACAATTCAATAAAGACTTTACACCTTTTGTACAATCTGCTATAATTTATGCAATGATAATCAATCATTTCATCTATACAAAAAGGTGGTGAGAATATGCCAATAAATGAAAAAGAATTTAATGGCAATCTTTTCGATCAGCTTACGCTTTTGGAAAGACTTGAAATCGAAGCTCAAAAAGACAATGCTGAAAATGTATTGAGACAAATTGCTTTTGAGAAAAAAGCGATTAATCGCAAATTATATTAAAAACCGCCATTAACGGAGAATTAAATATTAAAATTCAACAATTCACGGTGTAAATTTCTTATTGAATCGTCAGGGACTTTACACTTTACACTTTACACGAACTTTACTTTTACCAGCCCGGAGGGGCAGCTGTTCCCGGCAATGCGGATTGTCTTTCTCCGGGAGCAGACGGTTTCAGGCATGAGGTCAGCGGTTTCGTCCTGCCTGTTCCCGTCAAAATTCATATCCTGCATGAGAATGTCATAGCCGATATTGTCTTTGATGCTCTCCCGGTAAGCTGTTAAGTCAGTTCTTTGTATATCTTATTATGATATCGTATGTTTCGAATATTTTAAAGTTTTATAAACAGTAATACCAGTTTCAGCCACAGAAATCAGAATGATAACAGCCAGTATGATGTTATTGAAAAAATCACTGTTCCAGTAATACAGCAAATCGCCTGCCGAATAGCTGCTGATTCCAGAAGCCTGCATTAACTGATTCGCAAAATCCGGATTCCATAACGGCATAACCTTAAGCAGGACAGCAGCGATGATAAGCTGCAGCGTATTGCAGATAAGATTGCAGTACATCACGGTCCGGCAGTAGCATCCTGTGACAAGGCGGACAATTTCATCTATGATACAGGTAAAAAGCCAGAGCAGAAAAACAGGAAGAACCATCTGCCATTTATCCAGGTTAAAAACACACGAAACCGCCTGAACCTGGCCGTTTTCATAATGAAAAAAACCAAAAAGCTGTGGCTTAAATAACAGCAGCGCCGAAAATACACTTATCATAATAATAGAAACAGCACTGTCGCAGCGGCTGATAACAGCACGTTTGTCAGGAACCGGCGGCAGCTGAAATGGAGTCCAGGACTTGTTTAAGCCGCTGTTCTTTGTCAGCTCCTTTACAGACCAGTTTTTTTCTGCTTTTATGCTCAGCTTTACATTCTGACGCTCCAGCACCGCAAAAATAATCGTAACAATGCCAGTCACACAATAGGCGCCGCTGATGGCTGTTGCAAACAGTTCTGTAAAAAAAGAAACAAAGAAATTCACAATACTGTCCGCATGAGAAAATCCGTGCATGAAACCGGAAAACGCAGCAGAAATACCAGTGCCGGCCAGAGCCAGTCTGATAACCCACAAATAATTATCATAATATTCCGGTCCAATCAGATAATTGCCGTCTCCGCGGTAGCGTTTTGCAAATTCCTCCGGTGCGCCTAATTTTTGCAGCGCCTCTTCAGCAGAAATCTGTTCCTCCATGCACATATCATCAATCAGAGTCTGCAGTTCCATACGGATATCCTCTCTGGAATCCTGAGGCACTCTTTTCACAACCTCATATATATAACGTTCTATCATTTCCTGTTCATTCATTTTCCTTACCTCCTAATCAAGTCCCATTTATTTCTGTCCATTACAGCTGCCGCTTGTCTTTACTCATTTTCACTATCTTCTATCAGACGCCGGATTCCCGCAGACATTATTTTCCACTGTGCAGCAAGCTCTGCATAAATCTGACTCCCATAATCCGTCCGCCTGTAATACTTCCTCGGCTTGCTTTCCGATGTATCCCACTCACTGCATAACAGCCCCTGGCTTTCCAGCCTGCGCAGAAGCGGATAAAGTGTATTGGCATCGGCAGAAATCCCTTTTTCATTTAAAGCCTGCACCAGGGCATATCCATAACAGGATTCATGCAGCTGGCTCAGAACACATAAAATCAGAGTGCCGCGGCGCAGCTCAGACACTAAACTTTCCTGTAAATCCTTTCCCAACCCAATATTTCTCCTTTCATATTATTGTGATATTCATTATACTGTATAATACACAGTATTGTCAATATAAAATCATCAAAAACCCCTGTCATCCCCCCTCATCTTCAAACTTGCCACCGTCTTTATCTTCCATTTCGCAGACTAATGTGGTAAAATGTAAAAGATATGTAAAAACATGTAACTAATCAGTAAACGTTTCGCACAGATGAAAAGGAAAATAACAACATGGAAGGATTCACACTAATCTTAACGCTTCTCAGCGGGGTAGCACTATTTCTATTCGGCATGTCTTTAATGGGAGACGGTCTGAAGAAAGCAGCCGGAGAAAAATTAGAACTGATTCTGTACAGGCTGACAAACACTCCGCTCAAGGGCATCCTGCTAGGCACAGCGGTAACAGCGATTATCCAGTCATCCTCGGCAACAACAGTCATGGTTGTCGGATTTGTAAATGCCGGAATGATGAAAGTATCTCAGGCAATCGGCATCATAATGGGAGCAAACATCGGAACAAGCATCACAGGCTGGATTCTGTGCCTCTCTTATATAGAAGGAACAGGAGGAATCGCGCAGCTTCTATCCACAGCGACGATATCGGCAGTTGTCGCGATTATAGGTATCGTATTCAAGATGTTTCTAAAGAAGGCTTCCTATCATAACGTCGGAGACATCATGCTTGGGTTTTCGATTCTGATGGTCGGCATGCAGACGATGAGCAGTGCGGTAGCGCCGTTAAAGAGCAACGAACACTTTGTAAACGCGCTGACGATGTTTAAGAATCCGTTTATGGGAATACTGGTCGGGATTCTGTTTACGGCAGTTCTGCAGAGTGCATCGGCCTCGGTTGGTATTATGC
Source organism: uncultured Eubacterium sp. (assembly GCA_947384955.1). GTDB lineage: Bacteria > Bacillota > Clostridia > Lachnospirales > Lachnospiraceae > Eubacterium_J. The sequence continues at coordinate 46,155 of CANDJC010000009.1, forward strand.
AGGCGCTGTCAGTAACTGGCGGAATTACGTTTGCGGCGGCGCTTCCGATTACGATGGGTATTGGCGTCGGCGCGGCATGTCCGGTGCTGCTGTCATCGATTGGGACAAATAAAAACGGCAGAAGAACAGCGCTCATTTACCTGCTGAATGATTTGTTCGGGATGCTGTTCTGGTCTGTGATATTTTATTCGGTCAATGCGTTTGCCCGGTTTGAGTTCATGGATATGGTGATGAATCCGGTCCGGATTGCACTGCTGAATACCGTGTTCCGTATGGCCACCATTCTTGTTTTATGTCCGTTTATCAAAGGAATTGAGAAATTTGTATTCCTGCTGATAAGGGACAGTGAGGAAGATAAGGAAGACCAGGCAGATTTTGACCTGTTAGAGGAGCGTTTTCTGGCCTATCCGCCGCTTGCGATTGCACAGAGTCATCAGGCAATGAACGGCATGGCCAAAAAAGTAAGGAAAAATATATCCTATGCACTGAATCTGCTGACAAATTATTCCGAAGAAAACTACAATAAGGTGCAGGAGAAAGAGAATCTTATTGATAAATATGAAGATAAGCTCGGTACATATCTGATGCAGCTGACCGGGCGGGAGATGACAATTGCGCAGAACAGCGAGGTTTCCAAATTTCTGCATACGCTCAGTGACTTCGAGCGGCTTGGAGACCATGCCAGCAATATTTCAAAAGTCGCAAATGAACTTTATGAAAAAAAGACATCTTTTTCAAAAGAAGGCATGTATGAGCTTGGGGTTCTGGAATCAGCGGTTTCGGAGATTGTAGATTTGACCGTAAATGCATTTATGGAGGACGATCAGAATACGGCATACCGCGTGGAGCCGCTTCGTGAGTTAATCGGCATTCTCTGTGATGAGCTGAAGCTCCGCCATATCAAGCGGCTGCAGCACGGCAAATGCGAGTTAAAGCAGGGGTTTGCGTTTAACGACCTGCTGGCGAATTTAGAGCGTATCGGCGCGCACTGTTCAAACGTGGCGGTAGCGATGATAGAGCTTGGATATTCTGAATTTGATATTCATGGATATGTGAAAAGCGTGCGGGAACGCAAAAACTCAGATTACGCTGTCTATTTTGAAGAATACGAGGAAAAATACGATATTAATGGCTATAAGAAGATAAAAAAAGCCAGGAAAGAAGAAGAGGTGTTAAAATCCAAGAAAAATAAAGATGATACAAAGAAAAAGAAATAGTGATTGGAATAGTAAGAAGGTAGATGTGTTATTATGTATTTGATGTTAAAAAATACAGAGGTGTTATATTTTAATCTGGAAGAATTTGTCGTAGAAGTAATCCGCAATGATTTGCTGCCGTTCTGTCTCAGGTCTAATATGAGGCCGCCTGTGAAAATGAAAGATATTTTACACAACATACAGGAGGTAAAAGCTTATTTAAGCAGCAGGGTGCTGTCTTTGTCGAGGGATAATGCAAAGCAGATTTATGCGGCATTTCAGATTCCGCAGGTAGAATCGATTGAGAACAGGGTCAATATCTGTATCAGGTGCAAAGGAGTTTCCATCGTAGACAGCTACTGGGTAAAGAAGGACGATGAAAATGTGCTATGGGATAATATTAATATCCGCCAGAATAAGCTCAGGGATATTCTGGATTTGTCGTTAAGCGGGTTCAGCCCTTCGATTACGACCAATGCAATCTGTCCGGAGCTGACGACAAAGGGCCTGTTTCGAAAAGGGTGGGTTTACCTTGGAGACAGTCTTTACCTGCTAAAGTCTGACAAGACAAATGAGTATGTAAATACAAGAATGGAAGTGCTGGCTTCTGAAATACTTGAATGCTTTGATAACCGGCTGGACAGTATTGTGTATCTGAGCGATATCAAGGAGACAGCCCGCGGAACAGCTTATGTTTCTATCTGCCAGAATTTTGTAAGAGAGGAGCATTCTTTTGTAGAAGCCTGGGAAGTGATTGAATACTGTAAAAGAGAAGGTATTGATTTCCGAAAATTCTGTCTGGAAAAATGGGGGAGCAAGTTTGCCTGCATTCCGGTGCTGGACTATATTATTATCAATACAGACAGACATACACAGAATTATGGATTTATGATGAATAATGATACCGGACATCTGGAAGCCGTAGCTCCGATGTTTGATTTAAACTGTGCGCTTGTGGCAGATTATTTTATGTGTGAAGCGGGGGATACGTTAAGCCAGATGTTTAATACAGCAGAAACGATTAAAAAGCTGGCATATGAATATGTGCCGTATACAGACCTCAAACTGAAAGAAGATGAATTTATCAGGCTGGCTGAGAATCGCACGTATAAAGAACTGCGGTATATCTTTGAACGGGTATATGGAAGAATTCAGGAAATGGGTATCATTTAGAAAGGACGGTTAGTGATGAGATTTGGAAAAAAGAGTGCAGACAGGATTATGGATTCGATATCAAGGCTGGTAGATATGCCTTACGAGCCGGCAAACGGAGAATGGAACGATGTCCATAAACGGCTGATGGATGGAAGGAAGAAATTTGAACAGGCTGCGACGAAAACGATGGATGCGGTAATTCATATGAGCTCTATGGACCTGACGCTGGCAACGAATGTCGAGACAGTCGAGCAGGTGAATGATTCGATTGCCACAGCAGTAGATACCATTCATGAATCGATTTCTTCAACGGCAAACATTGCTTCTGAAATATCAAAAGCGCATGAAAGCCTGACAGAAACAATGATAGAGGCCTCCGACGCATCTACGGGTATTATGGATGAAATACAAAGCTGCGAGGATGAACTGACATCCATTACAGATTTATCAGCGTCTGCCATTGATACAGTTACAGAAATGAATACAGAAATGCACGGGCTGCTCAATATCATTCAGAACATGAATGAAGCAATCAGCACAATCAGTTCGATTTCATCCCAGACAAACCTGTTAGCGCTGAATGCTTCCATTGAAGCCGCCAGGGCCGGCGAGGCCGGCAGAGGCTTTGCGGTCGTAGCAGAAGAAATCCGCAAGCTGGCAGAAGAAACAAAAACGCTGACCGGAAATATAGGCAATTTTTTGATAAGCATACAGGATGCTTCCAAGAAAACCTCGGACAGCGTAGATACTACAGTGGCAAAGCTGGAGCATATTAATGAAAGAATTCAAAACGTATGGAAAATTACCGGAAACAACCGCAACGGCATGATTCAGATTACGGATTCGGTATCTTCTCTGGCTGCTGTCAGCGAAGAAATCAGCAGCTCCATGGGCGAGCTGGATAATCAGATGCAGTATGTGACCACACAGTGCCAGAGCCTTAAAGGCAATACGGAATCACTGGAGATTTCCAGTCATTCGATAGCAGAGCTGGTAGAGCCTGTAAAAGAAATTGAGAAACATCTGGATGAATCAACAAAGATTATGGGCGCCATGGCACAGGATGCTTTTTATATGCTGGATAACCAGGTTGTGCTGGATTCCTTAAACAGTGCGGTGGATGCGCATCAAAAATGGCTGGAGACATTAAAAGAAATGTCGCGCAGCGGAGTTTTAAAGCCTCTGCAGACAGACTGTACAAAATGCGGGCTCGGACATTTTTACTATTCCTATAAACCGTTAAATCCAAAAGTAACGCCGATATGGAATGCTCTTGAGGAGAAGCACAAAACATTCCATTCTTACGGGACTAAGATGATAGATGCGATTCGTTCCGGCAGCAGCGGGCAGCTGGAGCAGATTTATAAAGAAGCGGAAAAATGCTCGAAAGAACTGATATCAGATTTCCAGAAGCTGATACAGATTATCCGGGAGCTGACGAAGGAGCATATACGGATTTTTGAGTAAACCTTCAGACAAGCATAGCAGCTGAGTGAAGGCACTACAGCTGCTGATTTTGGATAGAAATGCGAGAGGTATTCTCAACAGAAGGAGGGAATTTATTTTTGAAAAGAATATTATTTATATTTGCAAACATAATGCTTTGCTGTATATGGATTTCTTGCAGTGTTAAAAACAGTGGCAGTACAGTATCCCAGGAACTTGGTATTGATGCAGATGGTGGCAGCGAAATTTTGAATTATGATACTCATAGTGGAAACGGGGATGGAATTTCATGTATTGCAATGACATTTCGTGATGATAATGTATTACAGCAAATTGATAATAATTCTTCATGGAAAGAATTCCCACTTGATAAAGCGGTGGAGACTTTGGTATATGGAATATCGAATGGTGATAGCAGTACAGGGCCATTTTTAACAGATAATAATGGAAAAACACTTGTACCTCAAATTTTAAATGGGTACTATATTTTGATAGACAGACAAAATAGCGATGCTGCTATATTGGAACGGAAGTCATTTAATTTGTCACTGGGGCTTTATGATACTGACACAAAGACGTTATATTTCTGTAAACTTGATACATAAATAGGGGCTGTCGGGTAATAGCATTTTTTAGCCCTGTTTCCCCCAAAAAAGACATCTCCCGCAGAATTCTGTGCCTTTCGGCATGGACTCTTCTGCGGGAGATGTCTTTTCCCCTGTTGTTTTTCCTATGCAGCTTTCTCCCTGGTTTTCCCTTCGAATTTATATATTTTATCGTGCAGAAAACGGTGGTATTTATTTATGTTTCGGACGATTGCATACAGCATGAATTTCTTGTATGCCTCTCCGTGGAACGGTAATTGAACCGCCGAAATTTTTTGTTTTCCCTTACATCTCCTTTTTATGTATTAGGCTATAAAAGTAACATTGATACTTATTTTATATAAAATAGATGTATTTTGACATAGCCATAATAATAAACAATTGTAATTTAAATGTCAATACAAATATCATATTATTAAATTTTAATTTGTTGTTGCATTTTTTTGGACATAGTGGTATAATGCTAGCTGAACGCTTTGGAATGAACCCTGAAAAAGCTGGATAATAAGCAGATTTTCATCAGATTCGGATGAAAAATCAATGATTGTACAGCGGATTCAGGCGTAAGGAAAGGAGGATTTACTGTGAAAGTAAGATCATCAGTTAAGCCAATTTGTGAAAAATGCAAGATAATCAAGAGAAAAGGAAGTATCCGGGTTATCTGCGAAAATCCGAAACACAAACAGCGTCAGGGCTGAAAAAATCTGTGTAAAACAGGTTTTAGCCGGAATATTTCAGGTTATATTATGGGCGGCTGTCAGCAGGTGATTCTGTAACGGCTCGGACAGGCGGCTGTTACATGGGAAATCCGTATTTTTACAGGCGGATTTGGCCTGCTGATTCATAATAAACAGCGGATACTGCTGTATCCGGCATCTTTTATACCGAGGAGATGCTGGTAAAAAGTGTCATTCCGTTTTGCGGATATTATTATAAAAAAGGGACAGGTGCATGCACACATTTCAGGCTGGTTTTCCAGAGCTGCGTGGATTTGTCTGCATATTTTTAATTATCACAAATTATACGAATTCAAGAAATTATGGAGGTGCAATACACATGGCACGTATCGCAGGTGTAGATTTACCAAGAGAGAAACGTGTGGAAATCGGTTTGACTTATATCTACGGCATCGGCAGAACAAGTTCTAACCGTATTCTTGCAGAAGCAAAAGTAAACCCGGATACCCGCTGCAGGGACCTTACAGATGAAGAAGTAAAAAGAATCAGTGCAGTCATTGATGAAACACAGACTGTAGAAGGTGACCTGCGCAGGGAAATCGCTCTTAATATCAAGAGATTACAGGAAATCGGATGCTATCGCGGTATCCGTCACAGGAAAGGGCTTCCTGTCCGTGGTCAGAAGACAAAGACAAATGCCAGAACAAGAAAAGGTCCTAAGAGAACAGTTGCAAATAAGAAGAAATAATTTAAGAAGAAAAGAGAAAGTAGGTTAGTTTAGAAATGGCTAAAAAAGTTGCAAAAAAAGTAACAAAAAAGCGTGTAAAGAAAAACGTTGAACGTGGTCAGGCACATATTCAGTCATCTTTTAACAATACGATTGTTACCATTACAGATACTGAAGGAAATGCCTTATCCTGGGCAAGCGCAGGCGGCCTTGGATTTAGAGGTTCAAAGAAATCTACTCCGTATGCAGCACAGATGGCGGCAGAGACAGCTACAAAGGCTGCTCTTGTACACGGTTTAAAAACAGTTGATGTCATGGTAAAGGGACCGGGCTCAGGCAGAGAAGCAGCAATCCGTGCGCTTTCTGCATGCGGTCTGGAGGTTACATCTATCAGAGACGTAACACCGGTGCCTCATAACGGATGCCGTCCGCCAAAACGCAGAAGAGTTTAATTAGGAGGGATAGATTGAGATGGCAGTAAATAGAGTACCTGTACTGAAAAGATGCAGATCGCTTGGTTTAGAGCCGAGCTATCTGGGATATGATAAAAAATCCAGAAGAAGTCCGCAGAGGTCTAACAGAAAGATGTCTGAATATGCTCTGCAGCTTCGTGAAAAACAGAAAGCAAAATTTATTTATGGCGTATTAGAAAAACCGTTCCATAATTACTATGAAAAAGCTGACCGTATGAAAGGCATGACAGGCGAAAACCTGATGAGAATGTTAGAGTCCAGGCTGGACAGCGTGATTTTCCGCATGGGCTTTGCAAGAACACGCCGGGAAGCAAGACAGATTGTAGGACATCAGTTTTTATTAGTAAACGGAAAACCGGTACAGATTCCGTCTTACCGTGTCAAAGCCGGAGATGTAATAGAAGTAAGAGAAAATAAGAAGAGCCTGCAGAGAATGAAAGACATCGTCGAGGTAACAGCCGGAAGGCTTGTGCCGGAATGGCTGGATGTGAATCTGGAGAATCTGCAGGGTACGGTAAAGGAACTTCCTTCCCGTGAGATGATCGATGTGCCGGTAAATGAAATGCTCATCGTCGAGTTATATTCTAAATAATTAATGTAATGCGCGCTTGATCCGAAAAGGAGGGACTTGGTAGTGTTCGATTTTGAAAGACCCAATATTGAAATTGCAGAAATTTCCGAAGACAAAAAGTACGGCCGTTTCGTCGTGGAGCCTTTGGAAAGGGGCTATGGTACGACGCTCGGTAATTCTCTGAGACGAATTATGCTGTCTTCCCTTCCGGGAGTGGCCGTAAGTCAGGTGAAAATTGATGGTGTTTTGCATGAATTCAGTTCGATTCCGGGCGTAAAGGAAGACGTATCTGAAATCATTATGAACATTAAGAATCTGGCATTGAAAAATACCAGCAGTACAAACGAGTCTAAAGTTGCTTACATTGAATTTGAAGGTGAAGGTGTAGTCACGGCTGCAGATATACAGGTTGATTCTGATATATCGGTCTTAAATCCAGAGCTGGAAATTGCTCACTTAAACGGCGGGGCAGATTCGAAGCTGTATATGGAACTTACGATTACAAAAGGCCGCGGGTATGTCAGCGCAGATAAGAATAAAAATCCAGAACTGCCGATAGGCGTTATTGCCGTAGATTCCATTTATACACCGGTAGAGCGCGTAAATCTGATTGTTGAGAATACGCGTGTCGGCCAGATTACAGACTATGATAAGCTGACGCTCCAGGTGTTTACAAATGGAACATTAGAGCCGGATGAGGCTGTCAGCCTTGCGGCTAAGGTATTAAGTGAGCATTTGAATCTCTTTATCGACCTGTCTGAAAATGCGAAGACAGCGGAAGTCATGGTTGAGAAAGAAGATAATGCGAAGGAAAAAGTCCTTGAGATGAATATTGACGAGCTTGAGTTGTCTGTGCGTTCTTATAACTGTCTGAAGCGGGCAGGTATCAATACGGTAGAAGAACTGACCAACAGAACTCCGGATGACATGATGAAGGTTCGTAATCTGGGACGTAAGTCTTTAGAAGAAGTATTGGCCAAACTAAAAGAGTTAGGTCTTCAGCTGAATCCGGGAGATGAATAAAATCTACTGGCTTCAGCAGGCTGGGATGGTAAATCCATATGAGTGCAGCCCGGTCATTCTGTGCAAGGTACAGCCAGCCTTGCCAGACATACGGAAAGACCGTATGACAAGTGGCGAATTGACATGTAAATATCAGCATCTGGCAGGTAATTCCAAGGAGTGCTGCCAAATGTACCACGAATTTGGAGGAAACAGAAAATGGCAATGTATAGGAAATTAGGCAAATCTTCTGCCCAGAGAAAAGCTCTGCTGCGTAATCAGGTAACGCAGTTACTGTACCATGGCAAAATCGTGACAACAGAAGCCAGAGCAAAGGAAATCCGCAAGATTGCAGAAAAGCTGATTGCTATGGCTGTCCGTGAAAAGGACAATTTTGATGAAGTGACAGTAAAAGCAAAGGTACCTCGCAAGAACGCAGAGGGCAGGAGAGTAAAAGAAGTGGTAGACGGCAAGAGAAAGACCGTTTATGATGAGGTTGATAAGACAATTAAGAAGGATCAGCCGTCACGTCTTCATGCCAGAAGAGAAATGCTGAAAATTCTCTATCCTGTAGTAAGTTCAGAAACAACTAGAAAAGATGGCAAGGTAGTTACTTCGAATAAGCGGAAAGATAAAAAGAAAGTGGACTTACCTGCTAAAATGTTTGATGAAATTGCACCAAAATACGTCGGCCGGAACGGTGGTTATACGAGAATTGTTAAGATTGGACCGCGTAGAGGAGATGGTGCAATGCAGGTAATTATTGAATTGGTATAATTTTGTGACAATGAATCATCGGTAAGAAAGGCTGCTGTAAGGGCGCGGGAACGAGGCGCTTTTGCGGCAGTTTTTTTGTATGCAGTTTTTTTAAGGATTCAATGCTAGCGCCTTTTCATTCCGCCTCACCGTTCTCTGTCAGAGCATACAAACGGTGGACTGCCCCCATAACGGTGTTCCATTCCAGATTAGCCGCATAGGAAAATTTTCTGCGATAAGCGGACCAAAGTGCCTGCATCGCATGGCTGTTTTCCACTTCGGAAAACACTTCCTTAGCTTCTTTCAAATGCCCCTCAGTCCCGCGATTGCGGGCGGTAGCAAGGAGCGTGTGGCGGAGAATATCGGAATCCAGCGATTTTCCATGAAGCTGCTCCAGTATGCAGAGGTCATAAAAATCCCTCATGCGGGTGTTTGTTATGGTCCGGGTAATAATTGTTTCCAGCTTTTCCGCAAGTACGGTTTCCAGATTGTACGCCCAAATATCAA
>CANDJC010000010.1 GCA_947384955.1 uncultured Eubacterium sp.
TTTCGGTTTGGGGTGAGCGGCTTTTTTTTGTTGTAGTTTTTTTTGTGTTTGTATTTTTCCCCACTTTCCCCCCCCACGCCGCCCCCCCCCCCCCCCCCCCGGCTGGTTTTCACAGGTTTTACATGAAAAATTGAAAACAGCGTGCTAAATTTTTATTTTTATCTTAATCTAAGTGTAAACAGAAGCGAATGAAACGGCACACCGTCCTTTAAAGCTGCCTTCTGACCACCTAAAAGCTGCCAATACTTTCAAATATTTTTCATGTAACACTTCCCAAAAAACAGCCGGGAGAGGGGATTTGTCCGGTCTTTCTGCGGCATTGGAAGAATGTTTAGAATCCCTTAGCATTCTGCCACAATAACCAGGCGGCGAAGCCGAAGCGGCACCTTTAGCTTATGGCTGTAAGCCAGGGCGAACTAGGTGCCGCGACCGTCCGGGGCCACTGCGCAGATGCAGAATGCTTAGGGATTCTTAACATTCTGGAGCAGCCGCAGAAAGACCGGACAAATCCCCTCTCCTGGCGTCCGCGAAGCCAAAAATCCTCCCCCTAAACTATTCCCACAACACCCCGTCATAAAAATCAGTCATACGCTTTCACCTGCACCTTTTTATTCCCAGTTTCCCGCACCATCTCACGATACTCCTTCAGACAGCTTCGCGGCACATAAATAACCCCCTTCGCATGAATCCCCCGAAACGCATTCTCTCCCATATACTCAATCTGTTCAGATTTAATCATTATCTTTTTCAGCTGCTTACACCCGTCAAAAGCATACTCCTCAATCTGAGAAACATGAATCCCGACAGTAACCGTCTTTACTTTCTTATGACCGCGAAACGCCCCTTCTCCGAGCACAGATACTTCATACTCCTCGCCTTCCAGCCTGACATTCGCCGGAATACTGATACTTGTGCGGTTTTTCCCGGTACATTTTGTATACTGCACCGTTCCGTCTTCCCAGACAGTATAAAGCCCCTTATCCGCCTCGCCTGTCTGGACAATCCCGGAATCCTCCTCTGTCTCTCCTCCTGTGCTTCCGCTGCCGTCTGCAGCAGCGTTTCCATTTGTACTCCCGGAACTGTTTCCAGGAATCTGCACGGATGCGTCGCCGGTCTGGGAGCCGTTAATATTGGTCACGCCTGTCCCTTTCGTACCGTCCGGGCTGCTGCCTGTGCCGCTGCCGGAAACCGTCGCTGCCGGATTCTGGTCTTTCGACACTGCAACCCTTGCGGACGCGCTGTGCCCGGAGTCCGCATAGGAATTGGCATAAACATACAAGACCTCAGACACTTCATCCGGGCTGACATACAGCATGCCGTTTTCCGTAATCCTTGTATATCTGGAACTGCTGCCGCTAATCTGCCAGTTAATGCGCTGCGACGGATTGCCGCTTCCCAGCACCTTTGCCGTAAACAGGCGGCTGCCTCCCCGCGCTACGGTGCATTCCTGCGGCGAGAGCGTTACGCCGGTAACCATAGCGGATGAGCCTGTATTCCACGAAGTATCCGGATACCAGGCAGTGCCGGGATTCCAGGATGAGCCGGGATTCCAGGACGGGTTTGTATTTCCTGACTGGTATCTGGTAAATGCTTTCAGACACACATTGTTCCCGTCTGCCTGATGACTGTCTGCTGCAGAAGCCATCGGCACAGCTTCGACATTTCCGCTTACATCCACCCGCAGCTCGATAGTCCCGTAAACAGACACCGGATTTGCCAGCTGGAACGTATGATAGCCGCTCTGCGCCATCGTGCCTCCGGTCTGAGTCAGCTCCTGGCCGTTTAAATAAATCCGGTAGCTGGCTCCTTCCCTGACATACGTAGAAACCGCTGTCAGATACTGCGCGCCGCCGCTCAGCTGATACGTCTGGCTGTAGCTGTCGCCGTATCCGAAATCATAAAATCCCCTGTAATCGGTTTCGTACATGCTGTCATAAAGCTTTGAGCGCTCGGTTACCTGAGTGACTGCAAATGCATCCTGAAAATAATTATCATAAGAAATCCAGTAATATCCGGTATTGCCGCCAATGCTGCTGGCATCATATTTCCCCCAGCTGTTTTTCACCAGGAAAGCCCCTTTATTTCCCGGCTGCTGCGGTGTCGTGAGGCTGTTATAAAACCACTGCGGCGCAAAATTGTCATCCCATCCTACAACCGTCACGCCATGGTTCACGCCCGGACTTAACTCCTGCGGATAATAATATGCCCCGTCCCTTGTCATATGCCTGCGGTCCTGTGCGGTAAAATACACGCTTACCCCGGCGGCTCCGTATTTCACGACCAGATTTTTTATTTTCTGAATATAATTCTGCTTGCTGGCATCGCTGTCCCGCTGATATCTGCCAAGCTCCGCCGTCTCGCTTACATAATAATCGGCCGGGCCGGCATTCTGTTCCAGGCACGGCCCGTACGACCTGCCCCTTGTCCAGTATGCAAGCGCCTGGCGGTAGCTGCCCCCGGAATACAAATCCGAAAACGCGTAATATCCGCTGCTAAGCTGTCTGACCATATCCTGTTCGCTGAAATCGGCGTTCGAAGCCATGCCTGTTTTCATTAAATAGGATTCCAGCACCGCATCCGCCATATAAGCCCAGCAGTAATTTGTCTGCGACTGGTCTTCGACTTCCGTTGCATATGCAATGTAATTGACATCCGTATTATAGCTGGCTGCCAGCGCGGAAGCGTCCGCCCGTACCTGGACCCGGGTACTGAGCAGCTCCACAGGCAGCAGCACTAAAATCAATAATACCGACAGCAGTTTTTTTATTCTTTTCATAAAGAACCCTCCCCTTTGTCCTGCATCCTCTCTTTTAAAAAATCCCCATCAGTAATGACAGGGATTTACAAGCCGCTGATTATTCTACCGTCACAGATTTTGCCAGATTCCTCGGTTTATCCACATCCAGCCCTTTGCCCACAGACACATAATAGCTGAACAGCTGCAGCGGTATAATCGCGAGCGAATTTGTAAAATACCGGTTTGTCTTCGGAATATAAACTACATAATCCGCCGTTTTTTCAATTTCGGTGTTATCTTCATTCGTCACCGCCATAACAAACGCCCCGCGCGTGCGGACTTCTACGACATTGCTGATGACCTTTTTATATAAATTTTCCTGTGTGATGACAGCCGTTACCAGTGTTCCTTCTTCAATCAGCGATATCGTCCCGTGCTTTAGCTCCCCGGCCGCATAGGCTTCCGAATGAATATAGGAAATTTCCTTAAGCTTCAGCGAACCCTCCAGTGAAATCGCATGGTCAATCCCTCTGCCGATAAAAAATACATCGCGGGCAGCCAGGTAGCGGTTTGCAAAACGCTGGATATCTTCTTTGTTCGCTAAAAGCATCTGTATCTGTGCAGGAATCGCTTTCAGGTCCTTAATCAGTAAAGCGCATGCTTCGTCGCTTAATTTCCCCCTTGCCGAGGCAAATTTTATCGCCAGCAGATATTCGGCAATCAGCTGGGCGGAATAGGCTTTCGTCGTCGCTACTGCAATCTCCGGGCCGGCCCACGTATACATGACGCGGTCTGCCTCCCTTGCAATCGAGCTGCCTACCACATTTACAATGCCGAGCGTCTGAGCGCCCAGCTCCTTTGCTTCCCTGAGCGCCGCCAGAGAATCCGCTGTTTCCCCGGACTGGCTGATGATAATTACCAGTGTATTTTCTTCGATAATCGGGTCCCTGTAGCGGAATTCACTCGCTAAATCCACCTCTACCGGAATACGCGCAAGCCCCTCAAACACATATTTTCCTGTAATGCCTGCATGATAAGCAGAGCCGCAGGCTACAATATGAATCTTTCTAAGATTTCGGATTTCTTCATCGCTCATGCCCAGTTCTTCAATGACCACCCTGCCGTCTTTGATGCGCGGATTTAACGTATCGCTGACCGTTTTCGGCTGCTCATTCATCTCCTTTAGCATGAAATGCTCATAACCGCCTTTTTCTGCCGCATTGATATCCCATTCAATCCGTTTCGGCTCCTTCGGGATTTCTTCGCCGTCGATATTATAAAACGTAATCGTATTTTCTGTCAGCACGGCAATTTCTTCATTCTGTATAAAATAAACATCCCTGGTATATTTTAAAATCGCCGGAACATCCGAAGCAATAAAGCTGCCTTCCTCGCTCTGCCCTACAATCAGCGGGCTGTCCTTACGCACAGAATACACTTCATCCGGATGGTCCGCAAAGATAATGCCCAGCGCATAGGAGCCTTCTACCCGGTGCATCACCTTGCCGATGGCTTCTAACGGGTCGCCTTTATAATAATAGCCTAAGAGCATCGCGACCGCTTCCGTATCTGTTTCCGAACGGAATTCAAATCCTTTTTTCTCCAGCTTCTTTCGCAGCTTTAAGTAATTTTCGATAATGCCGTTGTGTACCACAGCGATTGTTTCATCCTGGTTATAATGAGGATGCGCGTTTGTATCGCTCGGAGCGCCGTGTGTCGCCCATCTGGTATGCCCGATTCCGATGGTTCCAGGCATAGCCTTCCCGTTATGTGTCTGCTCGTCTAATACTTTCAGACGCCCGGCTGCTTTCTGCACCTGTATCTTTGCGCCGTCGTAAACCGCCATCCCGGCCGAATCATAGCCTCTGTACTCCAGCTTTGCCAGTCCGTCCAGCAGAATAGGGGCTGCCTGTTTTTTACCAATATATCCTACAATTCCACACATGTCATCATCCTCCTAGAAATCATGCGGCAGTCACGGCTCAGACCTCGTCAGAACAGCAGCTGCCGGTTTCCTGCCCTCTCCCGCAGTGAAAAATCCCCTCATACCTGTCTGCAATGTACTCCCAGCTATAATGCTTTTGAATCCGTTCGCGGGCCTTTCTGCCCATTTCTTTTCTTTCCTCTTCATCCAGCACGTCCGCCTCTTCGATTAAAGACGCCAGATTTCCCTCTTTTTTTGTCCAGTAAAATGCGCCGTCCTGTGCCGCTTCCCGGTTAAATCCGACATCCAGCAGCAGATTTAACCCGGCAGCCGCCATTGCCTCTAAAAGGCTTGGATTCGTACCGCCGACTTCGTGTCCGTGAAAATAGCCGTACGCATTTTCCCTGATTTTTTTTAACAGCTCCCGGTCGTAAACGGTTCCGGCAAACCGGATTCTGGAATCTGTATCAAACCTGGTGCGCTGCCTTAGTTTTTCCAGAAATTCCCCGTTTACATCTGTAATCAGCACAAATGCTTTTTTCGAGCCGGATTTCATAAATTCCCGTATCATCGTCTCATAATTATTTTCTGGCACAAAACGTCCGACTACAAGATAATATTCGTTTTTCTCAATTCCGTTCGCCTGATACCATTTCGTCAGCGCTTCGTCCCGGTCCGAAAGCACCGACGGGGCGGTTTCCGCTCCATAGGCGATATAGACTGTTTTCGGACGATAACGCGCATATTCTGTCTGTATATACTTCTCGATACACAGGCTGTCACAGACGAGCAGCCCGGCATGCTTTACCATCAGCCGCTCCGAAAATTTCCAGTATTTCTGAACCGGAGGACTCCATTTCGCCCTCAGAAATTCATGGCCGTCGGGATTTACAAACAGCTGCCCGCCCAGTTCGTCAATGCGTTTCTTAAAATACCCGATAAACGGCCCGATGCGGCAGGCCAGAATATAGAACACCGGATGGGGTATCCGGTTTTTTTCCGCATACTGAATAAAATACCGCAGTGCATCGATATCATAAGCAACCGCCCGCGCTGCTCCTAACTTCCTCCATGGAAATACATAGCATTTTGCCTTATGATACCGGTAACGGGCACGGCTTCGGTCATATTCCCGCGGCTCACAGGCACAGGCTATATGATACTGGATATCCGCGGCGCGCTGATATTCTGTCAGTTTATCCGCAAAGGTTTCAAATCCTCCGTATTGTGCAGGTATCCCTTTACATCCTATGATAAATACATGCTGTCTGTTACGCCTTTTTTTCTCCATCCTGTTCCTCCTGCATCCTGCTCTGCCTTATTCTGAACTGGTTTCCGGCTCTGACACAGTTTCCGGTTCCTGCTGCCCTTCCGCGTAATGGTCTTTTTCCACGCCTGTCACCTGCTCGTCTCCCGGGCCTTTGCCGGTATCCTCCCGAATGGCCTGGCTGTAATTTAATACCGTATTCGACGGCTCGTAATCATAGTCACCGAACAGATACACATGCAGCTCCCGCACATTTTTCTCCAAATCACACGGAGCCACAATATATTTTCTGGATAAGTCAAACCCATAAAGCTCAAACGGAAATCCCGTCGTATCCGCCAGCTTATAGCTCATCAGCTGGGCCGCCATGGAAATGAGCTGCATCTGTGATAAATCCGTGCTGATGTCTTCTAATACGGCGTCGATAATTTTATTAATCGTAAAAATACTGGACGATTTTGTCTTTTCGATAATCTTGGACAAAACCTCCCGCTGCCTCTGGGCGCGGCGGAAATCACTGCTGTCGTGGCGGATGCGGCAGTATGCCGTCGACTGTACGCCGTCTAACGTCTGCAGGCCCGCATGCTCCACCATATGAGGCTCTAACCCGGTATAAGCCGCGGTTTCCGCAATATAGACGTTAATTTCATCCATCATTTTGCCTTCTTCCACTTCAATCTCCAGGCCTCCGAGCAGGTCTATGACTTTGCACACCGCATAAAAATCGACCGCGACATAGTCCTCGATATCCAGGTCAAAGTTTTTGTTCAGTACCCGCACCGCCTGTTCCGGCCCGCCGTGATTGTATGCATAATTGGCTTTCCACAGGTAATAATCCTCATCCGAGCCGACGTTTAAATAGGTATCGCGGTATACCGATACGACCCTGACTTCCTTTGTATCATTATTAATACTGGCAATCATAATCAGGTCGCTGTTACCGGATGTGAACACGCCGCTTTTTTCGTTATCCAGCCCGAATACCGCAATATTCGTATAGCCGCTTAACACTTCCTGCGTTGTCTGCCCTAAGTCCTCGTTGATAACATCCTCAGCCTCAATATTTTCTGTATGGTCTATCCTCTGATACTTCGACCAGACAAACAGCGCCGCTAACAGTATCAGCAGCAGTATGATTTCTATCACAAAAATCAGAATCCTGCGTTTCGCGCGTTTTCGTTTCCTGTCTGTGCTCAATAATGTCCGCCCCCTTGTTTCCCGTGCCCTCAGCTTCTGCAGCGCATTTATTTATTCTGCCGCCGTATCGGAAACTGCCGTATCCGTATTTTCAGCAGCGGCCTGGCTGCTTTTTGTATAATGGTCCGCTTCCACGCCGGTTCCTTCTTCGTCGCCGAGTCCTTTTCCGGTTTCCGTCGTAATGGCTTCACTGAAGCTTAGAACCGTATTCGACGGCTTGTAATTATAATCATTAAATAAATATTTGTGAAGGTCTGTTACATTCGTCACAAGGTCGCATGGTATGACCACAGAACCCTTTTTGCCTCCAAGGTTTGCCGTCGTCAGCTTAAACGGAAATCCGGTCGTATCCGCCAGCTCGTAGCTCATCATCTGAGAGGCTAAAGATACCAGCTCGCCCGGCGTAAAGTTCGTACTGATATCATCCAGCACAGAGTCGATAATCTTATTAATCGTCAGTAAATTGGCGCTTTTTGCCTTCGCTACCATCTTGGAAAGCACCTCGCGCTGTCTCTGCGCACGCTTAAAATCATCTCCGGCTGTATAACGGATGCGGCAGTAAGAGGTCGCCTGCACGCCGTCTAGCGTATACGTGCCCGGCTGTGTAATCGAGTGTGCCTCATGGCCGGTCACCTGAGCAGTTTCATTAATATAGAAATCCATCCATTTTGCTTCTCCGGCATCGATATCCACTTCCACGCCGCCTAATAAATCAATCGCTTCGGTCACTGCCTGGAAATCTACGACGACATAATCCTGGATATCCAAATCCAGATTGCGGTTTAACATTTTTACGGCTTCTTCCGCGCCGCCTTTGTTATATGCATAATTCGCTTTTCTAAAATTGTATGACCCGTCATCGCTGACATTTAAAAACGTATCGCGGTATACCGAAACAAGCCGCACTTCTTTTGTGTCATTATTAATGCTGGCTATCATAATTACATCGCTGTTTCCGGCGCTAAAGCTGCCGTTGGAACGGTTGTCCAGCGCAAATAACGCAATATTCGTATACCCTTTCAATACTTCCTGAACGGACTCGTCCATATCTTCATTCATAATGTCTTCCGTTCCAATCATATCCGGCTGGGTATCCAGTTTCTGGTACTTTGACCAGAGAAACAAAAATGCCAGCACAGCTAACAGCAGCAGGATTTCAATTACAAAGATAACAATCCTGCCTTTTTTCTTTTTCTTCTTCGATGCACTCATGTTCTGCCCCTCTCTGCATTCGTAAATGTAGCCGGTATCTGCCAGCCCGCATAGTTACCCGTTTCTTTTTCGATGATACGGCGCATAAATAACAGCCTGTTTTTAATCATAACCGGTACCGTATTCATATCAAAATCCGACACATTCCCGTCATGCCTGCGGTAATACAGCAGCGGTTCCTTTAAAAATACCGTGCCGCCCCGGTGCAGGTCATTGAGAACGCCAATCCACTGATCATGCATCTGGATATCATCCGGTATCGGCAGAATATAAGGAAGCAGGTCCCGCTGAACCGCCATGCAGCAGCCAATAAACTTATTCTTCCAGATATTTTTCCACATACCGGCCCCGTATCCGCGGTATTCAAAAAATGACGGATAAATAACCTGTGTCAAATCTTCCTTCGTCACAATACAGTCATGTACAATGACATGGCACCGTTTTTCCCGAAACACCTCAAGCAGACGCTTTACCTTGTCCGGTTTCCACACGTCGTCCTGGTCAGCCAGGAAAATAAATCTGCCTCTGGTATGGCGCATGGCGCAGGCAATATTCTGCTTAGTCCCAAAACCAGGCCCCCGAATCAGGCAGATACGCGGGT
Organism: uncultured Eubacterium sp.; assembly: GCA_947384955.1. Classification (GTDB taxonomy): domain Bacteria; phylum Bacillota; class Clostridia; order Lachnospirales; family Lachnospiraceae; genus Eubacterium_J. The sequence goes on from CANDJC010000010.1 coordinate 8,939, forward strand.
CTGCGGCCTGGTACTGCCTGATGATATCCAGTGTGCCGTCTGTGGAGCCGTCGTCCGATATGACAACCTCATCCCTGCTTCCTAACTGTATCAGAATCGAATCCAGCTGTTCTTTTAAATATTTCTCTCCATTATATGCAGCCATCGCTACGGATACTCTCTTCATATTTCCTCCTGTTTATTTCGAACCGTCGCCCGAAAGCACGACCTGAATCGTTCGAAACAGTATCTTCAAATCCAGGCTTAAAGACCATTCGGATATATACCGGGTATCAAGCGCTACCACCTGTTCAAAATCCGTAATATCATTGCGCCCGCTGACCTGCCACATGCCCGTCAGTCCCGGCTTAATCCCAAGGCGTCCCCTGTGGTGCAGCTGGTAATGCTCCACCTCGTCTACCGTCGGCGGACGCGTGCCCACCAGGCTCATTTCGCCTTTTAAGACATTCCAAAACTGCGGCAGCTCGTCAATCGAATATTTGCGGATAAAATGCCCGGCCGGAAAAATCCTCGGGTCGTCTGTCATTTTAAACATCAGGCCTTCCATCTCATTATGGTCCATCAGGTCTGACTTGCGCTGCTCCGCATCCATATACATAGAACGGATTTTATAAATACGGAAAATCCGCCCGTTCTTTCCGACCCGTTCCTGTGAAAACAATACCGGGCCCGGAGCCTGTTTTTTAATCACCGGAGCAAAAATAATGAGCGCGATTCCCGCAATCAGTATCCCCACAAGACTCCCGGCGATATCCATTACCCGCTTAATAAACATTTCCGGAGGAGACGCAATATGCATGCTCGTCGTCAGCACCATATAATTGCCGCATTTTTCCAGAACCTTATTCGGCATCAGCGCCGTCTGCGGAATCAGGTTAAAATGCACGGTAATGCCGTATTCAATCAGCTGATTCGCCAGCGCTTCGCTCGAATCCCTTGTATTTCCGTTAATAAACACTTCATCTACGACATGGGTCCTCACATATTCGTAAAAATCGTCCGCGTTCGCCACAACCGGCACTCCGCGCACCGTTTCTCCTTTTCGCGGAACATCCACAATAACAATGCCGCTGACTTCAAAATCCCGGTAGGTATCATGCTCAAAATCCCGCACGCATTCCTCCGCATAGCGGTCCACGGTCAGGATAATCATGACCGCATTTTTTCGTTTCTTCTTTATATAATTACGCAAAGCCTGTTTATAAATACAGTGTACAATGTATTCATAAACAACAGACATAATCCAGAATGTAAAAAGGCTCTCTCTGGAATATACCGCCGACATTTTCGCTGCATACAGATAAACCAGCATTCCTACAAAGATAATTGTACAGGACGAGGCTACTTCCTCCAGCTCCACAAACGCATCCCGCTTAATAATATCATGGTACGTTTCCTTGAAAAATACCACGCACAAATCCAGCAGTACCAGTATAACCGCCAGACGCAGATATGGTTCGCTCGCATAGGGATTCATCCAGCCATGCCGCATGATATAACCTGTAATAAAAGCCAGCTGCTGTACTAAAATATCCAGAATCGTAAAGTCCAGATGCTTGACCCAGCCAGTGTTCTCTTTTCTATACATGCTGCTCCTTTAGATTTCTCAGGTGAATATACAGCCAGCTGTCTGCATAATTCTCCCGCTCCTTGATTGTCATTTCGCTGTATTTGTCATATGTAAGCCTGGCCTGAAACATCTCCTGTTCCCCGCATTTATAGCATTCGACGTTTTTCCTGCGGGAAACCGTGCGCATCCAGCCGCATTTCGGACAAATATATACCTTGATCATCCCTTACCCTTTCCTTCACATTTTTTATAACATTTTTTTATATTTCTATTTATATTAACCGCCTGATTCTTCCACTCTGTAAACCGTATAATGTTCACTCTGCGCAGCCGGCACAACCGAAATCTGTGCAAGATAGCTGTCCATATCAAATTCAGTCTGAATCACTAAATAATCCACGCCGTTTTTTTCCAGGCTCCGCCGCAAAGCCTTACTGTCATTTTGAATGCCTTCGTTCACCGCCGCGATCATATGCTGCTGGCGGACATATTTTTTATAATCATAGCCGTTTTTCGCCTGGTAAAGATATGCTTTGCGGGAAATCGCCCATACAATGCGCGGCTCATACGTGCGCACCTGATACTGCAGATACATATTAAAAGCCGCCACAGGCTGTTCTTTCTCATTATCCCAGTCCGCCATAATCTCATCCGCAACCGTTAGCACCTCCGGGTCCAGACCATAAATATTTTTCGGACGGTTAAAATTCGCCCTGTTCAGAAAAAAGAAATTTGCACCAGCTGCCAGACAGAGCACAAGCGCTGCCGCCGCCAGAACAGCCTGTCCCTTCTTCGCCTTACCGGACACAGCACCCGATGCGGCATCGGACATCATCCCGGATGTAACCGCCTGCGTCACCACATACGCTGTCACAAACAAAACCGGCAGCATCCAGAAAAACCTGTAATACGTCGTCGCATCCGTTAGTTTCCCCACAATCCGGTATGCAAATTCATTAAATATAAAGATAATCGCAAACAGCACCGCCGTCAATGCTTTTTTACCATTTTTTCCCTGATTCCGTTTCACATCCCGGTACCCTAACAGCACCAGGCTGACCGCAAATGCCGCCAGATATAAGGAATCTCCATTATACTGTCTGAGTACGCCAGCCATATTATACCTCCAGAATCAGCCATCCCCTAGTATAACAGAAGTATACCGCAAGATAGCATACATTTGGCAGCAGACAGCAGATTCCCCTTCGGATTACATTACCATCCAGCTTCCGCTCCACCGCCATATGCGCCAGCAGCATAATCACAATCATAGCCGGCACAAGCACAATACCCGACATCGACACAGCCACACTCGCAGACGCCGCCAGAAACAGTCTCGCCCAGCTGCTCTTATCCCCGCTGTCCGTCCAGATACGGTACAGCAGGTAACAGACCGCCGGCACCACCACATTCGCGCAGTACGCCTTCGCCTCATACCCCCGCAGAATCAGAAACTGACCGCTCGTATCATAAACATCCCAGCAAATCGTCATCACAATCGTTATCGTAACCAAAACCGCCGACTTCTTAAAATCCCTGTTAAACACCTTCATCGCAAAACTGTACACCACCGCATTCGTCAGCAGCACACACAAAACCCCCGCCACATACTTCTGCAGCACCAGCGCCGACACCCCCGTCACCTGACTGAGCCACGCCGTATTCATATAAAACGCCGACAAAGCATACCGCAGCTCCATCGTCCTCCTCAAAACCCCGCTGCTCCCATCATACAAAAACATCGTATCCGTATCCACAGACGTCGTCATATTCCCAATATAATAAGCAAAATCCCACCCAATATTCCTCTGCATCAGCACCGCCGAAGCACACTCACACAAAACCGCCGCCACAAGAATCCCCGCCAGAATCCTCACACCAGCCTCCGGACGCACCTTCACCCCCAAAGCCGCCCTCTTAGAACCCATCCTCTTATCCTGATTCCTGTCCTTAACCACCACAAACAGCGCCCCAGCCACCAAAACCGCCAGAACCGCCATCCACGTCACACTCAGCACATGCAGCCTCTGCTTCGTCAGAATCAAAACCTCCGCAATCACCTGAAACACCGCAAAATACCCAAAAAACCCCAGCACCACCGCCTCCGGAACCACCGGACTGCACCCGCACTTTATACAAAACGCTCTGCCAAGTATATAATATATCAAAACACTAAAAAATAAAATGCATATACACAAAAAAATCTGCATCCCCGGCTCCTTTCCACTTCCCCTTCTGCCCCAAAAGAAAATCCACCACCGCCCCTCCTTCATCTCAGCCGTAAATTCTGCCAGTAACCAGCTGGATGGAGAAACTTTTTCCTTCTGCTGTGCCTCTGGAGAAAAGTTAGAAGTTCTTAGTTTTCTGCCCATCACCCAGGATTTGGGGCACACAGCCTCCCCCATCCCAAAAACCAGGAAGCCCCAAAAGGCGCCCGCCTCCCCCACCGCCTTCCGCCCTCTAAAACCCCAGGGCATCGGGCGCCGGTCCGTCCGCAGCCACAGCCTGAACGCAGAAAACTTAGAACTTCTTACTTTTCGCAAGCGAAACAGCAGAAGGAAAAAGTTTCTCCATCCAGCGTCCCCCTCCAGAAACCTCCCAGCCCCCTAATTCATCACGACATATAATCATTATACAGCGGCAGCACCTCCCCCGCACTCCCCTGCATCTTAATCTTCCCCTCATGCAGCCACAAAATCGTATCGCAGAGCTTCTCCAGCGTCTCCGTACTATGCGAAACAATCATAACCGTCCTCTCCTCATTCGTAATCAGCTCCTTCATCTTCCGATAGCTTTTCTTCTTAAACCGCACATCCCCGACACTAAGCACCTCATCAATCAGCATAATCTCCGTTTCCAGAATCGCCGTAATCGAAAAAGCCAGCTTCGAATACATCCCGCTCGAATACGTCCGCACCGGCTTATCAATAAACCCTTCCAGTTCAGAAAACTCAATAATTTCATCCAGCTTATCCTGCACCTGCTGTTCGCTGAACCCTAACAGCATCCCGCTTAAGAAAATATTCTCCCTTCCTGTCAGCTTTTTTTGAAATCCGACACCAATCGACAGCAGTGACACCGTATGCCCGTGCAGGTCAATGGAACCTTCATCAGCGGCAAAAATACCAGCCACAGCACGCAGCATCGTAGATTTCCCGCTGCCGTTTTTCCCGACGATTCCCATAATTTCCCCTTTCGGGACCTTAAATGAAATGCCGCGGACAGCTTCAAATACATCTATTTCCGATTTCTTCAGACTAAACAGGCTCTTTTTAATCGATATTTTGTTCAGACATTTATACCGTATCTTTAAATCCGATACTTCAATCGCATATTCCTTCACAGGTTCTTTCAGAGTATCCATTTCATCCATACTGATTCCTCAATTTCTCTGCACTTCTGATATCACAGGCAAATTTCTGTTTCATACTGCATAACATCCGTCACATCCGCCCGCCGCTACATCACTTTTACATAACTGTTCTCATGCCGGTAAATATTATGTACCCCGGCTATGGACAAAACAATTCCAATCACAAACCACACTGCAACCGGCCCCCAGTCCGGCATTGTCTGATAAATCAGCACCCTTCGCATCGAATCTACTAACAGCGCCATCGGATTGCATTTTAAAAGCAGGCTGCTGTACGGATACGGCACGCGTTTTTGAATCGAATAAAAAATACCCGTTAAATAAAACAGCAGTTTCAGCACTACCGTTACAACATTTGCCAAATCCTCCACATACACTCCAAAATGCAGCAGCACGCTGCTGAACGCAAACGTCACAACCAAAAGCACCGCAAACAGCGGAATTAACAGTACCGCCTTCCAGTCCACCGGAACACGGTAGCCTATCATCATAACGATGACCAGTGAAAAGGCAATCATCATTTTAAATCCGTTCGATAAAATTTTAATTAAAATCAGGATAAATTTCGGTATATATACTTTTGACACAATCGGCTTATTTGCCGCCACAAGCTTCACGCTCTGCCTTAAGCAGGCGGAAAAAAAGTTCCAGCTGTTATAGCCGATAAAAATAAATACCGGCAGATAAGGCTCGCTTTTTTGAAAAACAATCACTGCCACAAACGAATATACAATCATAAACAGCAGCGGGTCTAAAATCCACCACATCCAGCTTAAATGAGAGTTCGCAACTTCGGATTTCAGCTCGGATTTTGCTGCGTATACGGTATATTTTTGATATTTTCTGACATCACTGATAAATCGGTTCAATTGCACTCTCCTTACTTATCCCAGATATTTGCGAAATCCGTTCCATGTATAAAAAATCATATAATAAAAGGACTGCAGGCGTCCGTATCCTAAAAAGCGGTAACAGCCGTAATGCATATACGCCGATTTCAGCTTATTCCTGGACTTGCCGCCCTCGCTCTGCCTGGATTTAAGCAGCGGCAGATTCACGCCCGCAGCGGCCTTATATTTCCTCAGTATCCTCAGCCACAGAATATAATCTTCATGATAACGGTCGCAGACAAATCCAAATTCTCCGGCTGCTTCCCGCAAAACGACTGCCGAGCCGCAGGGAATCAGGTTCGTGCGCATCATCATCGGATACGTAATGCGCTTCGGCACCGAAATCACCCGTCCGGTCTGCGTCCCGTCCGGCCGTACTAACTCCCTGGCCGTGCAGCACAGCACCGCGCCCGTGCGTTTCATGCACTTTATCTGAAGCCTGAGCTTATCCGGCTCCCACCAGTCGTCCGCGTCCAGAAAAGCCACGTACTTCCCGCGCGCAAGGCGGATTCCAAGATTGCGCGCCGCCGCTACCCCTGCGTTTTTCTTCTTTTTCACATACCGGATGCGCGCATCGTCCCGAAACCGCCCGACAGCCTCAGCCGTACCGTCCGTCGAGCAGTCGTCGATAATAATCAGCTCCCAGGCTTCCTTACAGTTCTGGCCCTGCACCGATGCAATCGCCTGCCCGATATATTTCACGGCCTGATACGCCGGCATAATCACCGATATGACCGGCTCCTGCACATCTTTTCTCCCGTCCGCACGCTCTTTTCTGCCTGTATCTGTATTCATATCTCTCAGCCCTTCTTCCATCCGCATGCTCTTTCCCATCTGATTCCTATTGTCCCTGCTGCTTTAACGCCGTCTTCTGGCTGTCCGCAACCCCTTCGGATTTTTCCTTCTGAAACAGAATCTTAACCGTCAGAAGTATCAGCTTGATATCCAGCCAGAGCGAATAATTCTCGATATACGTCAGATCCAGCTTCAGTTTATCATAAGGCACCGTATTATACTGCCCGTACACCTGCGCATACCCGGTCAGCCCCGCCTTCATTTTCAGGCGGAAGCGAAACTGCGGAATGCTCTGCTCATACTCTTTTGTAATCTCTTCGCGTTCCGGCCGCGGCCCCACAAACGACATGTCTCCTGCCAGCACATTAAACAGCTGCGGCAGCTCGTCTACATGCAGCCTTCGAATCACCCTGCCTACCGGGGTAATCCTGTCGTCGTGCGCGCTCGCCAGCCTTGCGCCTCTTTTTTCCGATTCCACAATCATGCTGCGGAACTTATATATCTGAAATGGTTTTCCGTCTTTAGTAATACGCTCCTGGGAATACAGTACCGGCCCGCCGTCGTATAATTTAATCGCGGCCGCTATGATAAGCATCACAGGCGATGCCAGAATGCACCCGCAGAGCCCGACTGCGATATCCATCGCACGCTTTAAAAAGCTCTGTCCAAAGGTCAGTCCCTGGTTGCGGAACAAAAGCAGCGGCGAATCAAATAAATCAATCTCCGACGCGCTGATAATCATAATATCCGAGATTTTCGGCACCGAATAACAGCGTATATTCTTCTGAAAGCAAAACTTTAAAAACAGATTGCGCTCATGAGACGGAATGTCTCCGATTAAAACCGACTCATATTCCGGTATCATCCGCAGTATCCGTTCCACGCCTTCCCTCAAATGCACGGTTTCTTTTACCCGGTACTTATCTCCTCTTGACTGCAGCTTGCGTATCAGAGCCTTCGGGCTGATATCGCCGTAAATCAGAAGCATCTCGTGCGGCGGATACAGCCTGGCATAAATACCGCGCATCGCAACAATCCAGATAACGCCGACAATAATCTGCAGCAGCGCTAATATCGCAATCGGCGTAGAAAACTGCAGGAATTTCCATTTTTTTGCAATCAGAGCCAGCTGCAGGTATTCCACTGCGTTTGTGGCACACACGGACAGTATCTGGGAATACAGCACGTCCAGGTTGCGCAGATATCCGACCCGGAAGCCGCCCAGCACTTTCATAAACAGCACAAGTATCACCGCATACAGAATAATCACCGTCCAGTGACCCCTTCTCCAGTAATAAAAATACCGGAAATATTTCCTCATGTCTGTCAGTTCCCTGTTCGCATAGTAGTTATACCACAGACAGGCAAACATCGCCGTCTGAACTGCCACAATCAAAATCGTTCCCAGCAGCATAAGAAACCGTTTGTACTGTTCTTTTGAATTCGTCCATTTCATAGATTTAATTCCCTGTCAGTTTTTTCTTGATTTTTCTGGCTGCTTTCCAGAAAATCCGCCCTTTTAACAATTCATTTTCTGCCATTACACGGTCATACTCTGCTTCTAACTGCGCGGTGTTAAAATATCTGCGGCCTAAAACATTCACCATTTCCCGGTAAGGCACCAGCCCTCCCGTCACATACCGCTGAAATCCTGCTTCCATCTGCCTGTAAACCTCCGCCTCCTGTGCGCTGATTCCGGCAGTTTTCAGCAGATTTTCCATAGATAGCTCTTCTGTCTGCGGATTTTCATGGTTCAGGAAAAATAACGTCCTGTATATAATAAAATTCTGCGGTATCGGAAAGAAAAACGTCCATTCATAATCAATGACATTCCAGGCCCCGTCGTCTGTTACCAGAATATTCGGTAAAATCAAATCAATATCTGACACCTCGCTGCAGATGCTCTGTTCTAATACGGATACATCCGAAATCTCTCCAAATACCTTTTTAAAATCTTCTGTCATTTGAAACGGGATATTCTTTTTGCCGTTTCTGATATACTGCACCAGCTGATTTAGTACAGCAAATATTTTTTTCATACTGCCCGCTGCCGCCGCCTGTTCTGTCATTTCCTGCAGAGCTTCTCCGTGAATAAACGCAAGCTCCGCGGCGGTGCCGGTTTCATCTTTTTGGATTCTGCAGCTGTTAAATCGAAGCCCTGTTTCCTGATACTGCTCTGTCAGCCGCTCATATGCTTTCGCGATATGCTCTGTATGCGCATTCCCTTCCTGATATACCGGACACTTGCGCACTCTGCCGTCCGTCATATCCGTGCGCACCGCAAATTCTCTGCTGCGGTCAGCTGCATAACGTACATAAACCGCCTGCTGCCTGTTCCCCGCATACTGCCCGGACTGCATTCCGGCGCCGCCGTCTGTGTATTTCACCCCTGAGTGCTCATCCGCTGCCCCGGCTATGCACAGATAAGAATTGGAGAAAAACGGAAACTGCCCTTCTTCTATCACACTGTCAAATACTTTTTGTTCATCAAATAAAATCAGCCTGTCATCTTCATAATTCGTAATAGAATAGGCCAGCTCTCCTTTTTTCGGCAGATATTTATCGGAATAAATATCCCGCGCAAAACGGTGGTCGGGATATGGGTAATAAAAATCCTGCCAGCCAAATCCTGCCTTTGTCAGCATTTCCTGCAGGCTGCGTCTGGAATAAAGCTGCACTCCGGCATTTTCAAGCCCCGCAAAATACCGGTGCGTATGCGTTTCTTTATTGCCGGCCCAGTATTTCAGCCCGAATTTATTCTCAGCAGCCAGTATCAGCATACCGCCCGGTTTCAGATGTCTGCGCAGCTTTTCCAGAAATTCCAAAGCCTCCTCTTTTACACAGGGCAGTCCGACGGCGACAGCCGCGTCATAATCATCCGGCAGCTGCGGCTCACACTCTGCAAAAGGCATTGCATAAATCTCCAGCTTCTGACCTGTCACCTGTTTATGGCGCTTCGCATTCAGTCTGCAGTATGGTATCCTTTCATCCTGGCATGTCACATGCGCGGCTTTTTTTAACAATGCTGAAGTAACTGTCCCGCACCCGGCGCCGGTTTCCAACACCTTTGCCTGTCTGGGGAAGCGTATCCATTCGACAAGATTCGCCCGGGACTCAGCCAGCTGATACATCACCGTATAGTTTTTATGCTCTGTAATCTGCGCATGGTAATCCGCTTCGCGATAAGACTGAATAATTTCCTGCAGAATGCTCAGCGCCTGCGCGTCTTCTTTCTTTAAATCCGCTTTTTCTGCATTTTCCTGCTCTGATGCTTCTCTGGATACTGTCTGGCGGAGTTTTTCATTATCGTTATCCTTAAGCCAGAGCCTTACATTTCCTATCTCTTCTATCTGCATTGTTTTCCCCTGCATTGTTTTCCCCTGCATTGTTTTCCCCTGCATCATCTTCCCTGGCGCCATTTTCCCGCATGCCAGCAGTCTGCCCCGGCTTTCTGCCGCCAGCCTTTCAGATTCTTTCTCCGGCAAAACGGAGCCGGCATATTACTTCCGGTACTTTTCTGTAAATTCGCGGAAACCGCCCCAGTTTTTATCTTTGTCCGTCATAATCAGTTCCATACCCTGCGGCACCGGCCATTCAATTCCGATATCCGGGTCATTGTAAAGAATCCCGCCCTCATCGTCCGGGTGATAAAAATCGGTACATTTGTATGCAAACTCCGCATAATCCGACAGCACGAAAAACCCATGCGCAAAATTCTTCGGTATAAAAAACTGCTTTTTATTCTCCTCAGACAGCACCACTCCGTGCCATTTTCCATACGTCGCAGAGCCTTTGCGCAAATCCACCGCCGCGTCGAATACTTCTCCGCGGATAACACGCACCAGCTTGTCCTGAGGATACTGAATCTGAAAATGCAGCCCTCTGAGCACGCCTTTCTTAGAAGCCGACTGATTGTCCTGCACAAACTGCATATCGATACCGGCCTCTTTAAAATCCTGATAATTATATGTCTCCATAAAATAACCCCGGGCATCTCCGAAAACTGCCGGCTCAATCTCATAAAGACCTTCTATTTCGCATGAAGTTACTTTTATTTTCCCCATACCGCACTCCTTTCGTAAAAGCTTACAGCCCCTGTGCAATATCCATCAGATATTTTCCGTAATTTGTCTTAAGCAGCGGCTGTGCCAGAGACACCAGCTGCTCTCTGCTGATAAAGCCGCGCTTATACGCGATTTCCTCAATACAGGATACATAAAGCCCCTGGCGTTTCTGCACTGCGGATACATAGTCCGCCGCATCCAGCAGCGAATCATGTGTGCCGGTATCCAGCCAGGCAAATCCGCGGCCCAAAGGCTCCACCTTCAGCTTTCCGCGCTCTAAATATTCGCGGTTTACAGATGTTATCTCTATTTCGCCTCTGCCGGAAGGTTTTACATTCTTTGCGATTTCTACGACATCGTTATCATAAAAATACAGTCCCGGCACCGCATAGTTGGATTTCGGATTTGCAGGCTTTTCTTCTATTGATAATGCCTTTCCGTTTTCATCAAATTCTACGACGCCGTATTCCCTCGGGTCTTTGACATAATAGCCGAAAATCACAGCCCCTTCCTGAATCGAAGCCGCGCTCTGCAGCACTTTCGAAAAGCTCTGCCCGTAAAAAATATTATCGCCCAGCACAAGCGCCGCCGTATCATTCCCGATGAATGATTCTCCGATAAGAAATGCGTCCGCAAGTCCGCGCGGCGTTTCCTGAACGGCATAATGCATATTCAGCCCCAGCTGGCTGCCGTCGCCGAACAAATCCTCAAACACCGGCAAATCCCTCGGTGTCGAGATAATCAGAATCTCCCGGATTCCCGCTAACATCAGTGTAGACAGCGGATAATAAATCATCGGCTTATCGTACACCGGCATAATCTGTTTCGAAATCGATTTCGTCAGAGGATACAGCCTTGTGCCTGAACCTCCGGCCAGTATGATTCCTTTCATTCTGCCTTCTCCTTTTTCCTTCCAAATATTACAGTTCTGTTTCTGCTGTTCTTTCCATTGTTATTTTACAGCCCTGTTTCTGCTATTCTTCCCGTTATCATTTCGCAGCTCTGTTTCAGCAGTTCTATTTCAGCTATTCTATTTCAGCAGCTCTATCCGCCTTAGCGAAAAATCCTGATACCTTCTTGTCAGATTCGGATTGTAATACGGGTCACCCGCGCTAATCATATCAGCATACCTTGTAGTAAACCGCTCTACCTCCCGCTGGTACCGTGCCAGCTTCTCAGCTGTATCCTCGGCTCCCCTGGATTTATATTCATAATGATGCAGCATCGCAAAAGGATTGTATACAACCAGCCTTCCGGTACGCCGTACTTTCAGGCAGTAATCAATATCGTTATAAGCGACCTGCAGCTGCTCATCCATGCCGCCTGTTTCTTCAAATACGCTTTTTTTCGTCATCAGGCAGGCTGCCGTCACGGCGCTGTAATCCTGCGGACAGAAAATCCGGTTCTCATATCCTCCGTTTTCCTTCGGGAATCCCTGAAACGCTTCCCCGCAGATGCCGCCGAGGCCGACAATGACCCCTGCATGCTGTATCGTATCGTCAAAGTAAAAAAGTCTTGCTCCGCAGATGCCCACATCTTCCCGCATACAGTAACCGAGCATCTCTTCCATAAAATCCGGGTTTATCACTTCCGTATCATTATTCATCAAAAGGATATATTCCCCTCGTGAATGCGCCACGCCGAAATTCGTAATTTTCGAATAATTAAACGCTTCCTTCCAACAGACAACGCGTATTCTCTTATCCTGCTCCTGCAGCTTTTCATAATATGCAAATGTGCTTTCCTGCGTACTGTTATTTTCAATAATGACTATCTCATAATTCGGATAGGTGCATTTTGCCAGTACAGACTGCACACAGGTATCCAGGTCGTCAATGTGGTCTTTATTCGGAATATTAACCGATACCATAGGCGTTTCATCCCACTGGTAAACGGTATGATAAATCCCCGGCGTCTGGGAAGGCTTTGCCGATGCGGGTATGCCCAGCCGCTTATAATGGGCATTGATTACCACATCCCCGGCATAGCGGGCCTGCCTGCTGTTTTCCCTTTTATGATATAACACCCGCTGCAGATGTCCGATACATCCGGCTGTTTCTACAGCCCGCAGATAATAATCATAGGAAGCGTCTTCTCCGTAAGACGGATTCCACGGGCTCAGCTTTTTGACCAGCTCTCCCCGCAAAAGCACCAGATGCCCCAGATAATTCATCCCGCGCAGCATATCGATATTAAAGTCTGATTTAAAAACCGGCTCCCTGTAAGTCTTGCCGTCTTCCGAAATCTGGTCTTCATCGGTATAGCACATATCCATCCGCGGATTTTTCTCAAACAGCTTCACGCAGCTGTAGAGCGCATCCGGCTCTAAGGTATCAGACGGAGATAAAAAAGTAACCCATGCCTGGCTGCTGTCATGCGGCTGCATATCCAGCACAGCCGCCTGCAGCGCCCGGGCCGTTTCCTGCTGAAAGCTCTCTTTCGTCTGTGCGGAAACAGTCAGCAGCTTTTCCTCCGGTATCTGTGCCCGCAGCTTCTCTCTCAGCTTTTCTTCCTCATCCTGACTGCAGGCTAGCACCCATTTCCAGTTCTGGTATGTCTGCTTTTTCAGCGAGAGCGCCGCGCCGGTAAAATGAAGAAAATCCTGGTAAGGCGTAATGACATAAATACACGGGCAGAATGTCCCCTGCTCATGCCTCTGGCGCTCCAGCTCCTTTTGCGAAGGCATATTTTTCTTACGCCATTTCATATAATTACCCGTATCGCCAATCAGCTCATACAGCTCGTTTACCGCACGCTTGCACGCCTTTTTGATTCCGTTGCGTTTCAGAAAATAGTTCGCTTTTTTTATATACAGCCGGATACGGTTTTTATCCACAGGGCTGAATGTCCGCATGACGGAATATTCTCCGTTGGTAATCTGCAGTACCATTTTCTTTCTGCCTGTAACCGGAACCGTTACAGAAAACCCGCTGTTATAAAGCGTATCGGCTTCACGGTGTTCGAGCACGACATCCGGCTTCGGGAAATGGCTGACCTCGCATTTCATCGGAACATTTGCCTTGTCAAATACATTGATTTTAATCGGCTTTTGGGAAGCGGCCCATCCTGTGACCACGCAGCCTGCCCCCGCAGTCTGAATGCTCGTAATCCTGAAATTCAGCTGCCCCTGAAGCTTTCGAAGCAGTGCCACACGCCGCTCAAACACATGCCTGCCGTCGGCAAGGCAGAGTATCAGACGGCGGTATCCCGACAGGTCCCCCGGCAGCTTTGCAATGATGACATACTCTTTCGCGACTTCCATGTCAAACTTTGCATATTTCTGCCTTACAGATTCATCTTCAAAACAAAGAACCTGTATCCCCAGCTTTTCATGGTCCAGATAAACCGCAAACAGTTCCTGCGCCGGCACCCCGTCCGGCAGACTGCCGCCTTCAAACCAGCCGGTAAGCACATAGCTGTCTTTGTCCGCAATATGAAAATGTCCCTCCCGTACTACAAATCTACTGTCATTCATAGGCAAAGCCCTTATTTTCCTTCATACATTTCTTCATAATATTTTTGATAGTCACCGCTGGTAACATCTGCCATCCATTCTTCATGTTCAAAGTACCAGGCAATCGTTTTCCTGATTCCTTCCTTAAACATCGTTTCCGGTTCCCAGCCGATTTCCGCCTTGATTTTGTCCGGAGCAATCGCATAGCGGCGGTCATGCCCTTTGCGGTCTTCTACATAGGTAATCAGCTCCCTGCTGACAAGTTTTTTGCGCTCATCGCCCTCCGGCAGCATCTCCTGCAGTGTATCCAGTATCGTTTCAATAATTTCAATATTCTGTTTTTCATTATGGCCGCCGATATTATAAGTCTCGCCCAGCCGCCCTTTCTCCTGCACCATATCAATCGCTTTCGCATGGTCGTCTACATACAGCCAGTCACGGACATTCTTCCCGTCTCCGTACACCGGCAGCTTTCTGCCGTGCAGCGCATTGTTGATAATCAGCGGAATCAGCTTTTCCGGGAACTGGTACGGCCCGTAATTATTCGAGCAGTTTGTAATATTCGCCGGAAAATGATACGTGTCAATATAAGACTTTACCAGCATGTCCGAAGAAGCCTTGCTTGCGCTGTAAGGGCTGTGCGGCGCGTACGGCGTTGTTTCATAAAAATAACCGCCGTCTTCTTCTAACGAGCCGTATACTTCGTCGGTAGAGACATGCAGAAACCGCTTTCCATTAAGATAAGTCCCGTCCGGCTGTTCCCAGGCTGCTCTGGCGCAGTTTAATAAAACCGCTGTTCCCATTACATTTGTCTGCACAAAAACCTCCGGATTGGTAATGCTGCGGTCTACATGAGTTTCCGCCGCAAAATGTACGACACGGTCAATGTCATTCTCTTCAAAAATCTTCTGTATCGTCTCTTTATCACAGATATCTGCTTTGACAAATGTATAATTCGGCCGCTCCTGCACACCTTTTAAATTTTTCAGATTTCCCGCATAAGTGAGCGCGTCCACATTGATGATACGGATTTCATCCCCGTATTTGCGGAACATATAGTGAATATAATTAGAACCGATAAACCCGGCCCCGCCTGTTACCAAATAAGTTCTCATTCTTTACAAATCTCCTTTTCCGGCATGTCCGACAGCTTTTGCAATCCTTTTGCCTGTTTTTAAAGTATTTCCTTCATATAAATACTTAATGCATCCTGCCAGTCCATCATTTTAAAATCTGTCGTCATCCGAAGCATCTGATTATCCAGCACCGAATACGCCGGACGCTTTGCCGGCGCTCCAAACTCTTCGGTCGATATATATTCTACCGCCGTCGTTTTACCCGCTTTTTTAAAAATCGTCTCCGCAAATTCCGCCCAGCTGCACGCTCCTTCGCAGGTCCCATGGAAGATACCGTAGTTTTCTGTCGGTTCCAGTACATGAATCATCTTTGCCAGCTCCTCTGCGCTCGTCGGCGTACCGATCTGGTCTCCGACGACACGGACCTTCTCATTCGATTCCGCCAGACGCAGCATCGTTCCCACAAAATTTTTACCCTCGCCGTACATCCACGCCGTTCTGATAATAAAATACCTCCCGGCAAAATCGCGCACATACTGCTCTCCTGCCAGCTTTGTGCTGCCATAGACGCTCTGCGGGCCCGGGGCGTCTGTTTCAATATACGGCCTGTCAGACTCGCCGGAAAAAATATAATCCGTTGATATCTGGAATATCTTTGCGCCCGTTTCCCTTGCCGCAATGCTCAGATTTCTCGGCCCTAACGCATTAATCTGAAATGCTTTCTCATACTCCGTTTCGCACAAATCCACCGCCGTCATTGCCCCGCAGTTCATAATGACATCCGGCTTTTCTGCCCGTACAAAATTCATAACCGCTTCCAGATTTGTAATATCCAGCTGTGCCACATCCGTATTGATAATCTGCGTCTGTCCGCTTTCATATTCCCGGTTCAGAGCATGTCCTAACTGCCCGCTGCATCCGGTAATCAACAGTTTTTTCATTCTATTCTCCTAATCCTGGTCCAGCCAGCGCTGCCTTTTCCCCTGATTCCGGTTCCTTCAGCGCTGCCCTTTTTATTTCTTTTATTCTCCTAGTCCTGACTCAATCAGCGCTACCATATCCTTTAATGCCTTTTCTTCGTCTTCGCCTTCGCAGATTAATTCAATTTCATCTCCGCTCTTGATACATGCCCCGAGCACGCTCAGCACGCTTTTCGCATTTGCAATATTTTCACCGCCGTATTTAAACGTAATGACAGAAGCATAATCAATCGCACTTTTACACAAAACCCCTGCCGGGCGCAGGTGCAGGCCCGTAGGGTTTTTGATTTTTACCTTTTGACTTACCATAATTCTCTACCCCTATAACATGATTTTTGTAATTAACTCTGCCAGATTTTCCGCTTCTTTCTGAATCACATTCTGATCTTTTCCTTCAATCATAACCCGCACAAGCGGTTCTGTACCGGACGGGCGGATTAATACCCTTCCTTCTCCGTGAAACTTCTTTTCCAGTTCCCGGACCGCCTCTGCAATCTCAGCATATTCCATATAATGCTCTTTT
This sequence comes from uncultured Eubacterium sp., assembly GCA_947384955.1. Taxonomy (GTDB): domain Bacteria; phylum Bacillota; class Clostridia; order Lachnospirales; family Lachnospiraceae; genus Eubacterium_J. The sequence goes on from CANDJC010000010.1 coordinate 25,664, forward strand.
TTATGATTCGGAACCTTTGCATTTACAAGCGCCTGCGGATAGATTTCCATAACGGATGCAAGCTCTGACAGCTTCTTCTTAGTATCTGCCATAACCTGTAATACATGCAGCGCGCTTAACAGACCGTCTCCTGTTGTATTGTCATCAAGGAAAATAATATGCCCGGACTGTTCTCCGCCAATATTATATCCATTTTCACGCATATTTTCCAGCACATAACGGTCGCCTACTTTTGTTTTTTCAACATGAATCCCGTTCTTCTCACCCATAACTGAAAAGCCGAGATTGCTCATTACCGTAACTACGACTGTATCTTTTTTCAGCTTTCCCTTTTCCTTCATATAATTCGCACAGATAGCCATCAGCTGGTCGCCGTCTACGATGTTTCCCTGTTCATCCACTGTCAGAAGGCGGTCCGCATCCCCGTCGAATGCCAGGCCGATATCTGCCTTTTCATAGACCACCCTGGCCTTCAGCTCATCCATATGGGTAGAGCCGCAGTTCGCGTTAATATTCGTCCCGTCCGGATGTACATGAATCGGAATCAGCTCTGCCCCTAACTCTCGCAGTGTTTTTACGGAAGTATAATAAGCCGCGCCCTCTGCACAGTCCGCTACAATTTTCAGTCCGCTTAAATCTACAGGGACACATTTTTTGACAAATTTCACATATTCATCGCGGATATCAAACCGGTAATCAATCCTGCCCACGCCGGAGCCGACCGGAAGCGTTACATCCTTCATTTTGTTTTTAATCATCGCTTCAATTTCATCTTCCAGCTCGTCAGACAGTTTATATCCGTCCCCGTTAAAAAATTTAATACCGTTAAATTCCATCGGATTATGGGATGCGGAAATCACAACTCCCGCGTCTACTTTATGCCTCCTTGTCAGGTAAGCAACTGCCGGTGTAGGCAGCACGCCCACATAAATCGCGTTTGCGCCCACCGAGCAAATCCCTGCCATCAGCGCGCTCGCAAGCATTCCGCCCGATATGCGCGTATCACATCCTACGATTAATGTAGGCTGGTGCTCCTGTTCCCTTGTCAGCACATATGCGCCGGCCTGCCCTAACTGCGTCGCCAGCTCTATCGTAAGCTCCGCTCCTGCTACACCTCTGACACCATCTGTTCCAAACATTCTGCCCATTTTATTCTTCCTCCAAATCTAGTCTGATCATACTCTCTAAATTGCAGACAGCCATAAGCCGTGTCTGCGGCTATTCTTCTGATTCAGCGCCTGTATCCGGCTCTGCGGCTATTCTTCTGATTCAGTGCCTGTATCCGGCTCTGCGGCTGACCCGCCTGTCGGCACGGTCTGCCCGTCTGTTTCTCTCTGATTTGCATCCGGATTTTCTTCCTCTCCGTCTGCGCCTGTTTCATCATCCGGATTTTCTTCGTTATCCTCAGAGCCGCCGGATTCCCCGTTTCCCTGGGAAGAATCCTGCCCGCCGTTTTCTGTATCCTCGCTGTTTTCCGAAGAAATCGTAAAGGATATCACCGTTTCTCCGACAATATATTTATTATCCAGCGCTAACTGAAGCTCTTTCACATGCCTTCCCGGCGTCAGGCCGCTGACATCAAGTACCGGGCGCAGCGCCCCTGTCGTCAGTTTATCCAGATCATCCGTCAGGCCGTATATTTCAATCTCTGCATTTCTCTCATTAAAGTCCAGTTTATATCTTTCCGGCAAACCGTCCACACGGATATTTCTGACCGGAATGGTAAAGACTCTGCGCTCTAACTGTTCCACATCAATCGTTACCGTAACCGTTGCTTCCACCGAATTTTCCAGTGCAGCGCCGTCTGGCAGATACTGGTTGATATCCACTTTCTGCTCAAATTTCTCGTCTGCATCTTCTACGCTGATAACGCCTTCCGGTATTGTTACCGCACTGATGGAATTTAAAATCTCAGACCTTCCTTTTATCGTAACCTCTTTCGGGTCTGCATTCACCGAAATCACCTCAAAGCCCTCCGCCGGTTTTCCGCTGTAATTCACTTTTACCGGAACCGTCTTTTTGGATACAATATTTGCTTTGACTGTCACGATATCCAGACTGAGCGTCAGCCTTGTAGTATCTACCGCTTCCCCTTCTTCGTCATACAGCACCGGAACCACGCTGTCTGAAATATCGGTACTCATATTGGATACATCGATAGCTGCTTTGACGGAATCAATCTGTGATACGACTTCCTTCGGCCCGGACACCCACAGCCGGTTCGGCTCAACCGCCAGCGAGCCGAGCGCATACCCGTCAGCCGGCTCTCCCTGAGGATTTGGCTGAACCATAAATGCCTGGCGCATCAAATCTTCCAGTGTCACTTTCAGTTCACGCGTACGCTTTGAAATCGTAAGCTGGCTCGAATGGCGCAGCGCCGTAATCTCTACCGGCACTACATTTTCATTTTCTTTCTGAATCAGCTTGCTCATATCGGCAACCGCCCTGAAATCCGAGCTGCTCATCTCATCCACATAGCTGCGTTTTCCCTTAACGTTAAATGTCACGTTTGCAGCGTCAGCCTCTATCTCATAATATTTATTCATTGCAGTAACCGCCTCGCCATTTTCAATTGTAACCGCAATGGTAAAGGTCTTGCTCCTAGTCGGGTCATCCAGATTTACAACCGCCATCCACATCGTAACCGCAAACAGCAGGGCAAGCAGTTTCAGGCCCAGATTTCTAGTCAGCATTTTTACGGCGTTTCTTAGCATTCTTAAGCCTCCTTTGCAGTGACTGCAGACGTGTTTCCTCCGATTCTGCATTTTGAATAATTTTAAGCTGCTCGCGCAGTCCGTCCTGTGTCAGGCTGCGGTATATGACTCCGCTTTTTGCAGCCGATACCGCTCCAGTCTCTTCTGATACAATAATCGTTAAAGAATCGCTGACCTCGCTGATGCCAATAGCGGCACGGTGCCTCGTCCCGAGCTCTTTGCTGATAGACATGCTGTCAGACAAAGGCAGATAACAGGTCGCCGCCACCACCCGGTCGCCCCGGACAATAATCGCCCCGTCATGAAGAGGCGTATTTTTTTCAAATATATTGATTAGCAGCTGGCTTGTAAGAACGGAGTCCAGCTCTATCCCGGTACGCTCGTATTCGGACAGCACGATATCCTGCTCTACTACAATCAGCGCCCCTGTTTTCACCTTGCCCATTTCAAACGAAGCCTTCACCAGTTCATTAATCGTCCTGTCGCCAAATCTTCCTGTTTCCTGTGCTATTCCAAAATCAAACAAAGCTGTGACAAATTTTTTCCGGCCCAGCTGGTCTAACGCCTTGCGCAGCTCCGGCTGAAAAATCACCGCCAGCGCAATCAGCGCGACATTCACAGTCCTGCCTGCCAGCCAGAGAATGGTATTCATCTGGAAAACAGCCGCAGCCAGTATAAATATCAAAATCACAAGGATTCCTTTAAACAGCATCCATGCGCGTGTTCCCTTTATCCATACCAGCACATGATACAGCAGAAATGCGATAATAAAAATCTCTACTACATCTGTTGCCCTTATTTTCTGCGGCGTAATCCAGTACATATACGTTTCTGCAAATCCCTGTATTGTACTGATAAATGTCTGCACGTTCACACATCCTTCCTTCATCTGTCATTTCCGTCATACTGTTCCATTTCTGCTGCCGGCCAGACCGCGGCCAAAAAGGCGTACTGTCTGCCGGAATCAATATTCTTCATCATCTACAGCAAGATTCATATCTTCCATAATTTCTTCCCGGGTCACCGCGCTCCGGTCTTCTCTCCGGCTCCTTGTGCCGCTGATTTTCTTCACGGTCTTTTCCCTTGTAGACACATACCGCTTCGGCACGGCCTTCACATAATAATAATATTCATCATCTTCAAACTGAACACGCTCTGTCCGCGTATAATCCAGGTCGAAGAAAAAAAACTGTATCATCAAAAGAATCAGAATACTGAATCCGCACCCGGCTGTCAGCCGCACCGTCATGCTGCTCATTCCAATCTGCGTGTAACCGATAAAAAATCCAAGATACTCCATCAGCATTCCCGTCACAATCGCAATGGTCCACGCATGGTCCACAGACAGCCTGCGAATCACATATACTACCAGCGTAACCGCCGCAAAGATGCCGATTACCAGATACATTTCGCGGTTCCCGGCAAACTGGTTCACAATTTCCCGCAGCTTGCTTAAAAAATCATCGTCTTCTCCCATAGCGCCAAGGCTGGTCTCATTTGCCATCACTCCGTTTAAAAAGTAATACGTGATAATCCCGCAGACTGTCGGTATCACCGCCAAAGGCTGCTGCAGCAGTCCGCCGGCCACCGGCATCACATACGGTATCCCCAGCATGCACGCAGCCGGAGACAGCAGCGCATTATAAGCACAGCGCGGTGCGAACCTGAAGTACAGCAGGTACATAATGACAAACAGCACCAGCATCATAACACCTACCGGCATCGATAAGGCATAGCAGTGCAGAATAACCAGCACTCCCGCTGTCAGAAGCATGACCGCCACTGGCAGAATCGAACACGCCAGAGACAGAATCAGCAGCAGCGGCAGGCTGTTCAGCCTCTCCATATACCCTATTTTTTGGTCAATCAGCAAAAAGACTGTAAGAGCCAGCAGAAATTTAATTACTGGCAGCAGATATGCCTCGTATTTTCCATAAAAGCTTCGAATCCTTTCCCTGAATTCCAGTACAAATGTCATACGTCCCTCCTATGCCGCTTTGGCGCCGCACGGCCTTCCTGTTCGTCATACAGCCTGCCCAGCCGCTTTAACCGGCGGTAATACCGTTTCATATTCTTTTTGCCAGCCGCATGATATACACTGGCATATACAGCGACCGCAGCCAGATAAAGAATCAAAAAGAAAATATATTTCACCAGTACATTTGTTCCAAATGCTATTAAATCCATACTGCCCAGACCAGCGATAAGCTCCTCCATATTACAGATGCCCCATAACCCGAAACAGATGCCAAATACAGCTGTGCCGCTTATAAACCCTTTCAGTAAATGCATTCCTACAAAATCACTGGCGTAATAGCGCACTGCTTTTTTATACTGCTTTCCTTCGTGCTGTTCGAAGGCTGCCAGTTTTGTCATTTCACGGACACGTTCCTGATCTATCATATTTCCTCCAAAATATGCCTGTTTTACCACAATATAATTTTTATTATAACACAGGCGGCTGTATATGAAAAGAATTTTTGTCTGTGCCGGGGTGAAAAATGTGTGAACTGAAAAAATGAGGGCATAGGCGGAGGGGGTGGTTCTGATGGGACGCCGGAGGGAGGAGCGGGTTCCTTTCGGATGTTCCGCTTGCGAAAAGCAGGAAGTTCTAAACTTTCTGCATCAAGGCTGTGGCTGCGGACGGACCGGCGCCTGATGCCCTGGCGTTACTGGCTGATGTAAGCAGTGGCACTGGCAGGCGCCTTTTGGGGACTTCAGAGTTTTTTCAGAATGCAGTCTGTGTGTCCCCAAATCCTGGGTAATGGGCAGAAAGTTAAGAACTTCCAGCTTTTCTCCAGAGTCACATCCGAAAGGAACCCGCTCCTCCCTCCGGCTGGTTTTGGCTGAATTTACGTTTCTGTTTTGGCGGTACGTTATTGATTTTCCGGTTAGAAGATGCTTGCCGTACGTTATAAAATTCTGCTTTTTGCTGCTTTATTGGGCTGATTGTGTTTTTGTTATTGATAATTCATTAAAGCAAACTTAGAAGCAAGAAAAGCGGATGCGGTTAAGTTTCAGCGTTCTGTTATGCTATTGCTATGCACCATTCTCTGTTCTGTTCAGCTGGCAAGGCGGAGTTCCGTTTCACTGACAAAATATAAAAATCCGCATACCCGTGAACCCCGCAAAACATACATATCAGCCATACCGTAAATTCCATCAATTTAAATTCAGCCAAAACCAGCTGGATGGAGAAATTTTTTCCTGCTGATGTGACTCTGGAAAAAAGCTGGAAGTTCTTAGTTTTCTGCTCAGTACCCAGGATTTGGGGACACATTGATTTCCGTATTATAAAACCTTGAAGTCCCCAAAAGGCGCCTGCCAGCGCCACCGCTTACAGCTGCCAGTAACGCCAGGGCATCAGGCGCCGGTCCGTCCGCAGCCAACCCCCTTGACGCAGAAAACTTAGAACTTCCTGCTTTTTGGAAGCGGAACATCAGCAGGAAAAAATTTCTCCATCCAGCGTCCCTCCGCCAATCCCCCCTGTAAAACCTCCCATAAAATGCACAAAAGAGAATGCCTTCCCGCACTCTCTTCCGTAATTCCCTCATCTGCATTAAGTATCCAAAAACCTCATCCTGTTTCCATCCGATTTTCTCGGTGCCGCTTCCTTCACCGGCTCTTCCTCCACTGCATGGCTCAGATTATTAATCATTTTCCCCTTACAGGCATCACAATACTTTCCAAACTTAATCATAGCACCGCAGTTCATGCATTCGATGCCCACCGGCGAATCATCCGCAAATTTCAGGCGTTCTTCCCGCACCCAGTTTTTTAACTGCTTCACAGAAACTTCCTTTGCTTCTGATACATCCTGCAGGGATGAATGAGGATTTGAGCGGATATAATCCTTGACTTCCTGGAATTTTTGCTCTAACTTTTCTGCACATGACGGGCAGATTACCGGTCCTGACAGATAATTGAATAAACGCTTGCAGCTTTTACACGTCCTTACGTCCATATGAACGCCCCTCCTTACCTATATTGAAGCAGTCCTGCTCCTAACTAATTTTATGAATTCCATTGGCATCCTGTTCCAGACAGCAAAGCTGGTTTCTGAAACCGGCTGCCTTTTGACGGTAACAGCGCTGAGAAACAGGCTGATACCTCTACTGCCCCTGCCCAATACTAATGCACAGATAATATATTTCCTTTACTCCTGACTGTTTCAGTACACACGCAGCCGCATCGATTGTGCTGCCTGTGGTATAAATATCATCAATAAGCAGGATTCTATTTAAGTTTACTACATTTTCGGTGATTTTGAAAGCATTTTTAAGATTATTTTTTCTTTCTCTGGCAGAAAGTTCTTTCTGAGGAACTGTATCGCGTGTCCGGATAAGTATTTTAGAATGATAAGGAAGCCCGCACAAGCCTGCAAAGCGTCTGGCGAATAAATCTGCCTGATTGTAACCCCGCTGGCGTTTTCTTTCTGCCGACAGCGGAATCGGAATGACCATGCTGATGCCGAGTGTTTTCACCCAGTTTCCGTACAGCCTTGCGGCCTCGCTGGCAAAAAATTCTGTATAATCTCTGCGATTGCTGTATTTGTAGCGGTACAAAATGCCGCGCACCGGGCCCTGATAGCTGAATACGGCACGGCCCTGGCGGTATTCATGACGGTTTTTTGTACAGTCCAAACAGTATTCCGCGACAGCATCATTAAGCGGTTTTCCGCAGGAATAACAGACTGGCTGGGAAATGTATTTTAATCTGCGCGCACACTGCGGGCAGATAAGGGAGTCAGTCAGGACACGGTCGCATACCGGGCAGCGGTTCGGATAGAGCAGCAGAAGCATGTTGTATAAAATTTTCCTGACTGTTTCCTGGCTACCTTTTCCTGGCTGTTTCTTATTTCCTATCTGTTTCTTGTTCTCTGCCATTTTATTCATCTTTATTTGTTTACTTTCCTCCGCCTGTCTGTTTTTCTCTGCCGGCTTATCTGACTCTGCCCGTCTGTTTCCTCTGCCTGTATCTTTTTCCGTTTATTTTTTCCAGGCTTGTTCACCCGGCTTCGCCTGCCTGTTTATCTGACTGCCGGTTTACTGTCTGATGCTGCGGCTTCCTGTTCCAGTATCCGGTCTTTCAGGCCGCAGTAGCGTTTCTGCTCGCTGATATTTTCAGCCATGCTGTAAAACGTCCGTTCATCTCCCACCAGAGTAACGCATTTTTTTGCCCTGGTAACTGCCGTATAGAGAAGATTGCGGTTCATCAGCATTTTCGGACCGCTCAGAAGCGGGATAACCACTGCGGGATATTCGCTGCCCTGGGATTTATGTATTGTCACCGCATAGGCAAGCTCGAGTTCTTCTAACAGCTTAAACGGATATTCCACGATTCGTCCTTCGTCAAACTCTACCGTCATCAGCTCCGTAATATCCCGGATGCTTCGAATAACGCCCATATCCCCGTTAAATATCCCCATGCCGTGTTCCACCGCAATACCATACCGGTTTTTGATTTCCCATTCCAGCTGGTAATTGTTTTTTATCTGCATCACTTTGTCGCCTTCGCGGAAAATGGTATTTGCGCGTTCTTTTTCCTGCTTGCCCGGCGAAGGAGGATTTAAATACTGCTGCAGCACGGTGTTCAGGCGGTCTACACCCAAAAGGCCCTTGCGCATCGGGGTCAGCACCTGGATATCATACATAGAGGCGTCTACATATTTCGGCATTTTCTGAACTACGAGCTGAAGCGTTACATTAATAATCTTATCCGCGTCGTATCTCTTTAAAAAGAAAAAGTCCCGGCTCTTATTGTTCAGCTCCACAGGTTCTCCGCGATTAATTTTATGTGCATTTACAATGATGTCGCTCTGGCTGGCCTGGCGGAAAATCTTTGTCAGACGCACGACCCGGTATGCCCCGGAATCAATCATGTCCTTTAATACACTGCCCGGGCCCACGCTTGGCAGCTGGTTCGTATCACCTGCCAGAATCAGGCGGGTCGGCGGAGCAATGGCCTTTAATAAAGAATTCATCAGTGTAATATCCACCATGGACATCTCGTCAATAATTACCGCGTCTGCCTCTAACGGATTGGATTCGTTTCGCTCAAATCCGGCATTTCCTTCCACGTCCCCGTTAAGTTCCAGCAGCCGGTGAATCGTGCGCGCTTCATACCCGGTCGTTTCGCTCATGCGTTTTGCCGCACGTCCGGTCGGAGCCGCCAGCATAAAATCCAGCCCTTCCATTTCAAACAGCCGGATAATGGAATTAATCGTCGTTGTTTTTCCGGTTCCTGGCCCTCCGGTAATAATCAGCAGTCCGTTCTGCGCCGCTTCACATACCGCTTTTTTCTGCAGTTCATCCAGCGTTACACTTGCATGCTGTTCAATCGATGCGATTCCCGCATCCAGATCCGTCACTGCCGCTTCCTTACAGACATTCAGCTCATGAAGCATAAACGCCGTATTATGTTCCATATTATAATAGGAAGCTGTATAAATCTGCATGCCTCCGTTTTGTTCCTTTAACACAATTTTGCGTGAAATCGAAAGCTCTGTATAATGGCTGTCAATCAGTTCCGGCTCTATGCCCAGAAGCTCTGCCGCTTTCTGCGTAAGGATTTCCTCCGGCAGATACGTATGTCCGTCCTGAGCCGCCTGATACAGCGCATACAAAATGCCGCTTCGGATACGGAAATCAGAATCTGCACGGATTCCCGCACGCCCCGCTATCTCATCTGCGATTTTAAATCCGACTCCCTGAATATCATCTGCCAGCCGGTAAGGATTTTCCCTGATAATCGTATAAATCTGCGGCCCGTAAGCCTGGTATACTTTTGCCGCCAGCGAAAGTGAAATGCCAAACTGCTGCAGAAAAATCATTGCCTGGCGCATTTCCCGCTTTTCTTCTATCTGCGCCGCAATTTCCTGCGCCTTGCGTTCACTGATGCCTCTGATTTCGGCCAGCCGTTCCGGTTCCTCCTCTATAATCTGAAACGTATCCCTTCCAAATTTACGCACAATTCTCGCTGCCAGCGCTGTGCCGACCCCTTTAATCGCACCCGAGCCCAGATACCTTTCAATTGCAGTTTCGTCTTCCGGTTCTTTTTCTATATAAGATTCCACCTTAAACTGCCTGCCATATGCCGGATGCTCTGTAAAACTTCCCGAAAATTCTACATTCATGCCCTCCGCTGCCCCCTGCAGGGTGCCTACACAGGTCAGTTCGCCGCCGTCCGTGACAAGCGATAGCACACAATAGCCATTTTCCTCATTCCGGAAAATAAAATTATCTATGTATCCTGTTACTTTTTCCAATTTTTCTCTCCTGCATTTGGATAAAAAAAGACTGCCGCTGACTGACACAGCTGCAAACTGCCTTCGGATACCGGCGCTGCGTCCGGCCAGAAATTAGAGTTTATCACAGCCTGACTTATGCCAGTGCTGCGTGAAAATACGGCGCACACAGACCGCGCCTGATGCTCCGGTAAAACAGCTGTCAGAAACTTCTTTGATTCCCCGGATGCCGGAGGGAAATATTTCTCTTTCAGCATCCAGGATAACGCCGTCTTACGATAGAAACAGCTGCTTATGCTTCCTCGGTAATACCGTAGTTGCGCTTCATCTGCTCATACAGCTGCTGCGCCAGCGGACCGCCTGTCTGCTCCGTTGTCTGTGAAGCAAGTGACTGTATCGCTCCGTCCTTAAAATAATCTACCAGCGATGCCAGCGGGCCGTCGCCTTCTTCGCTGCCAATCGTTTTAAACATTTCTTTATATACCTGTTCCAGAAAATAAGACTCAAATTCCTTACAGACTTCCTTTAATTCATCTGCCGAGGCATCGGAATCCACACCGCCCAGCTTCCCGGATAACTTTGTGCCGGAAAGCGCGCTTGTCATGGAAGGGTCGATATAAGAATTCATTCCATTCACCGCTATGCTCATCTGTCCATCCTCCTATCCTGTAAAACAGCTCGCCTGTCAGCAGCTGTGCTGTTATCTCTTCAGATTATTCGCCTGCTCTAACATGGTATCGGAGGTTGTGATTGCTCTGGAATTTAATTCATAAGCCCTCTGAGCCACAATCATATTCACCATTTCATCAGCCACCTGCACATTGGAGGCTTCCAGATATCCCTGAATCGTGCTGCTGCGCCGCAGTCCTGGTGTCGTCGCTTCATTCATCGCAATGCCGGATGCCGCTGTCTCCAGATAATATGTACCGGAAATCTTCTGAAGGCCTGCATCGTTATTAAACTGCCATAATCCGATTGTCTGATTCAGCGGTACATAGACATTCTGCGGGTCCATATAGCCAATCACGCCGTCCGTAGAGATTGTAACACGGCTTGCGTCTACTTCATCCGGAAGGATAATTTCATTGTTATTCGTATCCATGACCTGATAGCCTTCCGATGTACATAAGGTAAGGCCGTTCGCTCCCTGGCTCCAGAAAAAATCGCCGTTTCTTGTATAATAAACCTGGTTATCCCTGCCGCTGACTCCGAACAGTCCGTCGCCTTCTATCATAACCGCACTGTTGCTGTCAACATCCTGTGCGTGCCCCTGATGAAAATTCGATGTCACGGACGCCAGCCTCGTACCAAGACCGACCTGTGCAGAAATCGGCTTCTGCGCTCCGTTTGCTGTCGTTGTCTCTGTCTGAATGGTTTGATATAACAATGTCTTAAATTCGGGTTTTTCTGTTTTGTATCCGGTCGTATTCACATTCGCCAGATTGTTCGATATCGCATCTACATTTGACTGTTGCGCACGCATGCCAGACGCTGCGCTCCATAATGCTCTCATCATAATTGCTTAATCTCCTTCCACGGCACTCCATGCCCTGCTTTGCCTTCCGTGGTCACACATAACCTCATAAATTTATATCGGCTTTCCGCATCATTTTCATAACATCAAAAACTGCCGCTGCTCCTGCAGAGTCAGAACAGATTATCAGCCGACACGGCCTACCTGGTTAACCGCCTTATCCAGCATCCCGTCAAACGTCTGAATCATCTTCTGGTTCGATTCATATGCTCTTGCAATCGTAATCATCGTAACCATTTCATCCACAACCTTTACATTCGACGCCTCGATATAGCCCTGCTCAATATTCGCGTTCGAAGCAATTACCTGGCCGCCTTCTACAAGGTCATACATATTCTCGCCGTATTTGGAAAGAAAATCATAATTTTCAAAATCAATCAGCCCAATCTGTCCTACCAGCTGGTCATTCTGATAAATAAACCCAGCCTGGTCAATGGTAAAATCCACATTCGGGTCCAGCTGAATAAAATTGTTCGCTGCCGGGTCCCCATTCTGCGCGCCATTCTGGTTCAGCACATAGTCGCCGTCCTTTGTACGCAGAAATCCATCGGTACTGATTGTAAACGCACCGTCTCTTGTATATTTCACAGAAGTATTGCCAGCTTTATCCGTAAAGGAAATTGCAAAAAATCCATTTCCGTCTATGGCGCAGTCATATTTATTGTCCGTCACCTTAAAGCTGCCCTGGTCATAATCTGTATAAGTTTCCCCAATTTTAACTCCCATATTGACATCGCCAAGCCTTCTGGCACGCCATGTCGGCACGGAAGAATCCTTGATACGCATTGCCAGCTGTGTCTTAAATGACTCTGCGGTAGCGCCTTCTTTCTTATATCCGTTTGTATCCGCATTTGCCAGGTTGTTCGTAATGACATCCAGACGGTTCATCTCATTGACCATTCCTGTCCATGCTGTATATAATCCCTTTACCATACGCTATGCTTCCTTTCTGTTCCTTCTCCGTTTCATCCATGCATTCTGTATCCTGCAGCTTTCCCTGAACTCTGTCAGACGCTTCTGCTTTATTCTCCAGATTTCTCCTGATGTCTTTATCTGCTGCATTTCAACTGTTCTGCATGAAATCCATGAATGTTGCTTTCCTGTATTTTATGCAGCAGCCAGGTATGCAGTCCATTTTTCAGTCTTTCATTCCTGACATCTTAGCACCGCATGTTTGCTCAGTACAGCGGAATAAACTGCCCGGTTAGTCATCATCGCGCTTTCCAGCCAGAAACTCTACAAACTTCCCGGTCCCGACAGCTACACAGGTCATCGGTTCTTCCGCAGTCATTGTATTAATGCCCGTCTTTTCCTCAATCAGCTCCTCCAGTCCGCGCAGCAGAGCCCCGCCTCCAGTCAGTACAATTCCCCGGTCAGCCACATCTGCCGCCAGTTCCGGCGGAGTCTTCTCCAAAACACTGTGAACAGCTTCCACAATCTGTAAGGTTGCTTCCCGCAGTGCCTCTTCCGTCTCTTCCGAAGATACCGTTACCGTTTTCGGAAGCCCGGTCACAAGGTTACGTCCCCGGACATCAATCGTTTCCGGCTGAGCGAGCGGATAGCAGGTGCCGATTTTAATCTTAATATCCTCAGCAGTCCGCTCTCCGATTAACAGATTATGCTTCTTTCTCATATACCGCACAATCGCCTCGTCAAAATCATCCCCGGCAATCTTAATGGAAGTGCTTACCACCGAGCCGCCCAGTGAAATCACCGCAATATCCGCGGTACCTCCGCCGATATCTACAATCATATTTCCGCAAGGCCTGGAAATATCAATTCCCGCACCTATCGCAGCAGCAATCGGTTCTTCTATAATCATGACTTCTCTGGCTCCGGCCTGATAAGTCGCATCTTCTACCGCCTTCTTTTCTACTTCGGTAACTCCGCTCGGCACACAGACACTGATGCGCGGCTTGCGGAAGCTCTTCTTGCCCAGCGCTTTCTGGATAAAATATTTAATCATCTTTTCCGTAACCGTATAATCCGAAATAACGCCCTGGCGCAGCGGACGCACCGCCACAATATTTCCCGGCGTACGCCCTAACATCAGACGGGCTTCTTCTCCTATGGCCTTTATCTTATTCGTATCACGGTCAAACGCAACTACAGAAGGCTCTTTTAATACAACGCCTTTCCCTTTAATATAAACCAGAATACTGGCTGTTCCTAAATCAATTCCAATATCTGCTCCCATCATGTACAGATATCCCCTTTCATCATACTTTTTGTGCATTTATTGTATCAGGCCCCGCCGTGCCTGGCTGATGCCTGCGGATATGCATGCTACTAGCTATTTTGCCATATTAATTCCTATTATATACAATAAATTCCATTTTTCATAGCACTTTTTTATTTTTCACATAATCTTAATGATTTCGTAATTTCTGTAAAATTTTTTTGTGCAATTTTCCCAATGAATTTATAAAAAGTAAGATTCTGCCAGACAGAATGCCAGGGATATTCTGCTTTTATTATAGGAAATCTGGCCGGCAAATGCAATGGGGAATTTTGGATAACACGATTTTCATTTTTTCATAGCTAAAATTTCATCAATGGAATAATCCTTTTCATCATATTTCTCTTTTGTATAATCTCCCTGACCCCCATGATCATATTCCTCAAGATATCTGGCCATACCGACAGGACCTAATGCTCTGACTAATGCTTCTGTACCCAATTTTCTAATATCACTGATTTTTACAATCTTCATTGTCTGCGTCATCATAACTAAATACCTCCATTACAAATTCAACCGGATTTTCCGCTTTTATCCTGGTTTCTATTTTACGGCAGCCTTTCAAAAATTTCATATCTGTGGTCAGCAAAACATCTGCACCTGCTTCTGCGCTGGCTAAATGCAGACTGTCAAAACTCCTTATATTAGAAGCCTCTCTTATCTGAACAGCTCTTTCTTTTATCTCTGAATCCGCTTTTACAGAATCTGCAATAAGTGCCTGATATACGCCTTCGATGTCATTCCTCTTATCCTCGTTTTTTATTTTCGATATTTCTATTTCCAGTATATCCGAACCAATAATCTCCAATTCTTTTTCAAATGCTTTTTGCATCACTATCAGAACCGCTTCGCGCTCTAAATAATTTTTTATATTTGACCTGTCGTCAAACAAACGGTTATAACAGCAATTATCAAAATATACTTTCAGGAAACCCGCCTCCAATCCCTTAATCAAAATATACGATAAAACCGCACAGCAGCATCAGTCAAGATATTTTTTCACATACTGCCCCGTATAAGACTGCGGCATCTGCGCTACTTCCTCCGGCGTGCCCTGCGCAATCACGGTTCCGCCTCCGTCGCCGCCTTCCGGCCCCATATCGATAATATAATCCGCCGTCTTAATCACATCCAGATTATGCTCAATGACAATCACCGTATTTCCGCCCTCCGATAACCGGTGCAGAATCTCCACCAGCTTATGCACATCTGCAAAATGCAGCCCGGTCGTCGGCTCATCCAGAATATACACGGTCTTTCCTGTACTGCGGCGGCTCAGCTCCGTCGCCAGCTTGATACGCTGTGCCTCTCCTCCCGACAGCTCTGTAGAAGGCTGCCCCAGTTTAATATAAGAAAGCCCGACATCATAAAGTGTCTGGATTTTCCGTTCAATAGACGGGATATTCTGGAAAAATGCAAGCGCTTCCTCGACCGTCATATTCAGCACGTCATAAATGCTTTTTCCTTTATATTTTACATCCAGCGTCTCCCGGTTATACCTCCTGCCCTGGCAGATTTCGCACGGCACGTAGACATCCGGCAGAAAATGCATCTCGATTTTTAAAATTCCGTCTCCGGCGCATGCCTCGCAGCGTCCGCCTTTGACATTAAAGCTAAATCTCCCTTTTTTATAACCGCGCGCTTTCGCATCCGGCGTAGCCGCAAACAGGTCGCGTATCATGTCAAAAACTCCGGTATAAGTAGCCGGATTAGAACGCGGTGTGCGACCGATTGGCGACTGGTCGATATCAATTACTTTATCCAGCTGTTCCAGGCCGAGTATTTTGTCATGCTTCCCCGGAATGCATCTGGCACGGTTTAATTTTTTCGCCATTGCCTTATACAGAATCTCATTTGTCAGCGAGCTTTTCCCTGAGCCGGAAACACCAGTAATACAGGTCATAATGCCGAGCGGAATTTTCACATCAATATTTTTAAGATTATTCTCCTTTGCCCCCTTCACTGTCAGCCAGCCGGACGGCTTTTTGCGCTCCGACGGCACCGGAATTTTGATGCGCCCGCTTAAATACGCCCCGGTAATGGAATCAGGATTTGCCATAATCTCCTCCGCCGTTCCGGTTACAATCACTTCGCCGCCATGTTCACCAGCCCCTGGCCCGATATCCACAATAAAATCAGCCGCACGCATCGTATCTTCATCATGCTCGACAACGATTAACGTATTTCCAAGGTCCTTTAAATTCCGCAGTGCTGCCAGCAGCTTGTCATTGTCCCGCTGATGCAGCCCGATGCTCGGTTCATCCAGAATATATGCAACACCCACCAGACCGGAGCCAATCTGGGTAGCCAGGCGGATACGCTGCGCCTCCCCGCCGGACAGCGTGCCCGTAGCGCGTCCCAGCGACAGGTAATCCAGCCCGACTTCCACAAGAAAGCCAACCCTTGCGCGAATCTCCCGGATAATCTGCGCGCCAATCAGCATCTGCTGCTGGGTAAGATTTAATTCCCCCATAAACTGATTCAGATTCTTTACCGAAAGATTTGTCACTTCATAAATATTCTTATCGCAGACAGTCACAGCCAGCGCTTCTTTTTTCAGACGCTGCCCGCCGCAGGCCTTACACGGCGTCACGCGCATAAATTCTTCGTACTGCTGCTTCATCGTATCCGAACCCGTCTCGCGGTATCTGCGCCCCGCATTTTTAATCAGGCCTTCAAACTGCACATCGTAGACGCCTTCGCCGCGCATGCCCTTATAATGCACCTTCACTTCCCGGTCTGCCCCGTACACAAGCATATGCCGGATATCTTCCGGCAGCTCCTCATACGGCGTCTTTAAATCAAATCCGTATGCCTCGGATAACGCATGAAGCGTCGCATACGTATAACTGGAAGGGTCCGTGCAGGACTGCCAGCCCATCACCTGTATCGCCCCGTCCGCAATGCTTAAAGACTTATCCGGTATCATCAGATCCTCGTCAAATTCCATTTTATAGCCAAGTCCGAAACAGTCCGGGCAGGCGCCGAACGGATTGTTAAACGAAAAACTCCTCGGCTCGATTTCATCCACGCTGATGCCGCAGTCCGGGCAGGCAAAGCTGTCTGAAAACTGCATCATATGCGCCTGTTCTTCCTCAGGCTTCTTTGCTTCCACCATCAAAAGCCCGCCCGAAAGCTCCAGCACGCTTTCAATCGAATCCGTCAGTCTTTTTTCGATGCCCTCTTTCACAATCAGACGGTCTACGACAATTTCGATGTTATGCTTTTTATTTTTCTCCAGCGGAATTTCCTCTGTCAGCTCATACATATTTCCATCGGCAATCACACGGACATATCCGCTGCGCTTTGCCTGCTCGAGCATCTTTTGGTGCGTGCCCTTCCGCCCCCGTACAACCGGCGCCAGCAGCTGGATTTTCGTACGCTCCGGCATAGACATAATCTGGTCCGTCATCTGGTCCACCGTCTGTTTCTTAATCTCCTTGCCGCACTTCGGACAGTGCGGAATTCCGATTCTTGCATAAAGCAGACGGAAATAATCATAGATTTCCGTCACTGTGCCGACCGTAGAACGCGGGTTTCTGTTTGTAGATTTCTGGTCAATAGAAATCGCCGGAGAAAGCCCCTCGATTTTTTCCACATTCGGTTTCTCAGCCTGCCCTAAAAACTGCCTCGCATAAGAAGACAGTGACTCCATATAGCGCCGCTGCCCTTCCGCATAAATGGTATCAAAAGCCAGCGAAGATTTCCCCGAACCGCTCAGTCCGGTCAGAACTACAAACTCGTCTCTCGGAATATCCAGGTCAATATTTTTCAGATTATGCTCACTGGCTCCGCGTATTTTTATATATTTTCGTTCTCTGCTCATTTTCTGCTTTCTCTCTTATTCTTCCATTCCTTTTTTCTAATTCTTCTGTTCCTTTTTTATTTTTGCGCATCCCGCAGCATTTCTTTTAAATTCATCATCTGATCACGCAGCTCGGCCGCCGCTTCGAAATTCAAATCCGCCGCCGCACTCTCCATCTTCTTTTTTACCTGGGCAATCAGTTTTTCGAGTTCCTTTCTGTTCATAGATTCCGGGTCTTTTTCAAAATTCAGCTGCTCGGCCGCTACTTTCTTCGAAATACTGATTAAATCTCGCACTGCTTTTTGTATGGTTTTCGGCGTAATTCCATGCTCTGTATTATATTTCTGCTGCAGACTTCGCCTGCGCGCGGTTTCTTCGATTGCAATCCGCATCGAGTCTGTTATTTTATCCGCATACATAATGACATGTCCTTCGCTGTTACGGGCCGCTCGTCCGACCGTCTGAATCAGCGACGTCTCAGAACGCAGAAACCCTTCCTTATCCGCATCCAGAATCGCCACCAGCGTAATTTCCGGTATATCCAGACCCTCACGCAGCAGGTTAATGCCCACTAACACGTCAAACACATCCAGCCTCAAATCCCGGATAATCTCCGCCCGCTCGAGCGTATCAATATCCGAATGCAGGTATTTCACCCGGATTCCGGCTTCCTGCATATACGCAGTCAGATCCTCCGCCATGCGCTTAGTCAGTGTCGTAATCAGCACTTTATTTTTCTTTGCCGTTTCTTTATTTACCTCAGATATCAGGTCATCTATCTGCCCTTCTACCGGCCGCACGGAAATCTCGGGGTCTAACAGCCCGGTAGGCCGGATAATCTGCTCGGCGCGCAAAAGCTCATGCTCTTTTTCATAAACATTCGGTGTCGCCGACACAAACAGCAGCTGGTCAATTTTCGACTCGAATTCTTCAAAATTTAACGGCCGGTTATCTTTCGCCGACGGAAGCCTGAACCCATAATCAACCAGTGTCGTTTTTCTAGACTGGTCCCCTGCATACATGCCGCGTATCTGCGGTACGGTAATATGAGACTCATCTATAATAATGAGAAAATCATCCTTAAAATATTCCATCAGCGTTAACGGAGTCGCTCCCGGCTCAAGCCCCGCTAAGTGCCTGGAATAATTTTCAATGCCGCTGCAGAATCCCGTTTCCCGCAGCATCTCGATATCAAAATTCGTACGCTCCGAAATCCGCTGTGCTTCTAACAGCTTGTCCTCGCCTTTAAAATAACGGATGCGTTCTTCTAATTCTTTTTCAATTTCTTCACACGCTTTATTAATCTTCTCCTGCGGCACAACATAATGGGAAGCCGGAAAAATCGCTACATGCTCCAAAGCAGCCTTTACCTCTCCGGTCAGCACATCAATCTCAGTAATCCGGTCAATCTCATCTCCGAAAAATTCAACCCGCACTGCCCGCTCCGCATTGCTTGCCGGAATAATTTCCAGCACATCCCCGCGCACCCGAAACGTTCCGCGGTGAAAATCCATCTCATTTCTCGTATACTGTATATCTATTAAATCCCGAATCACATCATCCCTGTCCCGAATCATTCCCGGACGCAGCGATACCATCATATTCAGAAAATCTTCCGGGCTGCCTAAGCCGTAAATACAGGATACACTCGATATTACAACCACATCCCGGCGCTCAGACAGCGCAGCGGTGGCAGACAGACGCAGCTTGTCGATTTCTTCATTGACAGAAGAATCTTTGGCAATATACGTGTCTGAAGACGGCACATAAGCTTCTGGCTGGTAATAATCGTAGTAACTCACAAAATATTCTACCGCGTTTTCAGGGAAAAACTCTTTAAACTCGCCGTATAATTGCGCAGCCAGCGTCTTATTGTGCGCGATTACCAAAGTCGGTTTATTCAGTTTTGCAATTACGTTTGCCATTGTGAAGGTCTTGCCGGAACCTGTAACGCCCAGCAGAGTCTGGAACTGATTTCCTTCTTTGAATCCATTTACAAGGGCTTCTATCGCCTGCGGCTGGTCGCCGGTGGGTGCGTATTCACTGTGAAGCTTAAAACATTTTTGTTTATTTTGCACAAAACATCACCTCTGATTCTATACTAAAAAGAATTACTACAGGCCACTTTTTCGTCGTGACACATCTTCATATTTTTTACCAAAACTGTTCATTTTTACATGGACAAAATGGGAATACACAAGCTATATTATGGAAAGCAAAACCAGCTTTCCATAATCGTGTATTATCATATCACAATCCCTCTCGTTTGTACAGATATAAATGCGAACTTTTGTTCGTTTCCATGTGTAATTACCTGTTACCAGATGGTGGAGAAAAAAATAAGAGGTATCACAAACTGTAAGTTTTAGGATACCTCTTTTCGGGAATATCATGTCTTCTGCAAATACTTTTTCCGGCTTGCCCTTGCTTTTCTCTAATTCTTTTTTATCGACTTTATAATTTGCATCAGGGACAAAAATTTCCAAAGGCTTAAAATCATATTCCACATCATTCAAAATATAACTTTCCATGTCATCAGCCTCCTAACAATAATAGTTTTCCCCACAGTCACAGCAGATAATTATTTTCCCTGTTCGCCGGCTGCAGGCCAGCCAGCTTATATTTTGCATAACCCCCAGCAGCCAGAGGCTCTCTTTTGCAGAGTTCCTCCGCCTCTTCACGGCTTTCCGTTTTCAGAATATACATGCCTGCCATCCCCGGATACCCTTTGAACACGCCGCACATCTCCAGCTTTCCCTCATCGTCCAGCCTCCTTATATGCTCCACATGTTCCTCAATCACCTTCCTGGTTATCTTATTATAGGTCTGGTCTTTTCAATCATCACCATATACATCAGTTTATCCATACCGCATTCTCCTTTACTGCTTTCAATCTCTTTCCTGCTATTATACAGGACATCCCGCAAAAAAACACCACTTATTTTTCCCGTTTTGCCACTTCATTTTTTCTTCTCATCCTGCTTCTATTGCCTACGGCCATTTTCCCTTCACTGCTCTCTGCCAGAAAAGTCATTCAAGGCTTAAACACGGACCTCGCACCTGTCATGATTGGAACTTCATCCGCTCTTTTTACAGATGAAACCACACCCTGGATTAAAGCTTCCGGTCATCCCTCTGTTAGGCGGGGAAAACGCCCGGATGTACCGTCAGAACCTGGCGGCGGCTGAAATCAGGCTTACAAAAGAAGAAGTAAAATGGCTGAATCTGGAAAACTAATCTGACTGGCTGTCAGAAAACCGCATTCTTTCCAGACTGAAAAAGCCGGACACTGTCTGTACGGCAGCGCCCGGCTTTTACATTCTGTTTAATTTTCTGTCTGCTTGCCAGCCGATAGCTTCCGGTACACAAAAGAAAGCACAAGCCCCGCACCTGCTAAGCCAATCGCAAACCAAAATGCCGGTATGTAGCTGGATGTTCTGCTATAAATACTGCTCATAATCGTAGGCCCGATATATCCTGCCGCCGCAAACCCGATGAACATAATTCCATAATTCACACTGCTGTTTTTCGCCCCGAATTCATCCGCTGTAAACCCCGGGAATACACCCATAAATGAGCCGAAACACAGCCCTGCTACCGATATTCCGATATAAAATTTCACAACATCGCCTTCTCCTGACATACACAGCAGTAAAAGCCCCGCCATTCCAAGCACAAGCATAATCGCCAGCGTATTGATACGCCCGATGACATCTGAGACAAATCCTGCCAGCACCCTGCCAGCCGCATTAAACAGCGCCAGTACCGATACCGCCGCCGTTGCCGCGGACACAGACATGCCAATCATATTCTGCGCAATCGGCGACACCTGGGAAATCGTCATCAGCCCGAAAACCGCCCCGCAGGTCAGCATCAGTATCATTACATAAAACACCGGCGTACGCAGCATCTGTTTCCAGTCTTTATCCGCAGCTTTACCTGCCAGAGCCGTATCTGCAGCCGCTGCTTTCGGAACATACCCTTCCGGCACATACCCTTGCGGACATTTCTCAATAACAAACGCACTGCCGCAGATAATCACAATAAATGCAGTCCCCAGTATCCGAAACGCCGCCTGCACTCCCTGGCTTTCAATCAGCGCATTGGCCACCGGAGGTATCAGCACCGAGCTGATGCCATAAGACGCCGTCGCGATACCCCCGATCAGCCCTCGTTTATCCGGGAAAAATTTAACAGAATTGCTAATCGTGCACCCATAAACAAGCCCCATTCCAAGACCGCATCCTAACCCATATCCGATAAACAGCAGCGGCAGTCCCGTCGCCATCCCCGACAGCAGCATTCCAGCACCAAATACAATTCCACCGGCAAAAACTACCCACTTCGGCCCAAGCCTGTCATTAATAAATCCGCCGGATATCAGCGTCACCGGCCCTACGGAATTCGCCAGCGTAAACACGGCGGCAAGGTCGGCCGCCGTAAGGCTCGTCCCATTTACAGAATTAAAATACTCTGCCATCGGCACCGCAAAAACACTCCACGCATACAATGAGCCGATACATAAATTAATCAGACAGCTTGCCGTCAGTATCAGCCACCTTTTTTTCTCCATTTTCATAAATAATCTTCCTCCCTGTACTTTCTTCCCGGGCAGACTCTGCAGTCCATATCTGCCGCATATTATATCCAGACCTTCACCGGAACTTCCCGGGCTGGCTCCGCAGTCCATATCTGCCGCATGCTTTATCCAGACCTTCACCGGAACTTCCCGGGCTGGTTCCGCAGTCCATATTTGCCGCACACTTTATCCAGACCTTCACCAAAAATCTGCTCTGCTTCCAGCAGATGCTGCCCGCATTTCTAAAATATACCATGAACCTGACATGAAAAATATACATTTTTTGTCCTGTTTGCCATCTTTGCCAGCATGCCACAGAAACCGCCCTCTCTGCATCAGCGTCAAAAACAGTGCTGCTTATTAGCCTTCCAAAAAACTGTTCCAAAAAAGGGGCCGCCGCACTAAGCAAATACACGCAGAATATAGCAGATACAAGATTTTATACTGCTGCATTTTGCTGTATTTTTCTTAGTACGACAGCCCTTTTTCATGCTGTCTGTCTTTCATCACAGATTTCTTATTCCACTTTTATCCCGGCAAAAAAACCGCTCACCGCTTCTTCCGCTTTTATTACGGCTGGTCTAAAATCCCCATAAACACCGGCGCTCCCGTATCCAAATCCAGAATCATATAAAGAAATGTCCTGTCAAAATCCACGACCGGCGTATCCGGCATCATTGCCGAGCCTGCCGCTATTGCGCCCATTGTAGCAGCTGCTGCCTCTGTGCCTTCTTCCGCCACAGTAATCACCGCCTCCTGCAGAACAAAGCTCAGGTATAGATTTTCGTCCTCCTTTGACTTTCCAATCAGTGAAAAATCCGCTTTTTTCGCATCAAACGCCTTCTTAATCCCTATTTTCTTCAGACTGTCATTCAGCTGCATCCTGCAGCGTGACTCAAACTTAGGCAGCGACAGCTTCACCGTCTTTGTCTGTCTGCTTTCCACCAGTTCAGCCAGCTTTTCCGCAGAATACGAAGCATACCAGTCCCGGATGCTCTGTTTTCCAGACGGCTTTACCGCTGCAAATGCAAAATGACTGTCTTTATACGGCAGTACAACACCCTCCGCTGTCTTATTTTTAAAATAACCGCACTGATAAACTGTCGCATGCATCATATCTGTCTTTACAGACTTTCCGTTATCCAGGCTGAATTCCGCTTCCCATGTAAATTCCGGCACAAACTGCTGCTTCCAGTCTGCATGAAAATACAGCGCATTTACCAGCGCCAGTCTGGCTGCCTGGTCCAGCTTTTTGTCCAGAAGTTTTGGAATCAGCTCATTTGTGCGTTCACTGACCCACGCATTGATTTTATTTTTCGCGGCATCTGTATCCAGGTCTGCCTCAAATACATCAGACTGAAACTGCTTTTTCGCTGTCCCAAGCCATTTTTTCTGCGGTGTAAACTTATCATCCATCCATGCAGAATTCGCAATCGTCAGCTGCGTCCCTTCCTTTTCCTGCGGCAGCGTATTCATAATGCTTTCAGACACAGACAGCATATCATTTCCCAGCACTTTCTGAAACTCTTTTTTCGTCGCGCCCTTTGTCCCGTTTCCGGCCATACTCAGCATCACATATGCAGATACCGGCGACATAACCGGATTTTCCTCTGGCAAATACTGTTTCATCAGCTGATAGCCAAACTGCTGTACCGGCTTCATATCCGCTTTCGCCAGCGCCTGCTTATCATTTTTCTCTTTCTTCTCTTGCGCCCATGCCGTACATACACCGCTGTATGCTGCCTGGCTGTATGCAGCAAATCCTGCAAACGGCGCAGATATCATAGCAGCTGCCAATATAAATGCAAGTATTTTTCTCTTCATCATAAATACCCCTTTCATAAAAATCCACAGCCTAAAATCTGCAGTCATCCAGATTAATTTTCTGAAATATTTCTAATTATCTCTTCCCATGCGTTCTTATCCTGCCCAAAAGGAAGCGACAGCGAATATGCATACGTCCCATCCTCCCATATCGCAAGCACATAAGACTCCCCGTTTCCTTTGAGCACAGCCTCCTGTCCGCTTATCTGTGTTTTTTCTTCTGTTTCATACAGAGTATAATCTCCGGAAATATCCCCGCTGCCGGCTGATTTTCGATATACGGCCTCATATCCGTCCCCATGATAAACAATCTCTGCCATCTCATGCTGATAAACATAATAATCAGTATGTTCCGGCTCAAATGGCAGTCCCTGAATATCCGTTACCAGAAATCCAGCCATTTCAGAAAGCTCCTGTACAGATAATGCCTCCTCTCTTGCCAGAACCCCCGAACTCACTCCGGGCAGATGTACCTGAGGAGTATCTGCTTTTGAATCCTGATTATCCGATATCCCTCCTGCCGGCACACTCACTGCATTTCCGCCCAATGCCGGTATTCCGGATGAATTTCCTCCTGGCGGAGTATTTCCAGATGTATTTCCGCCTGCTGCCGGGTCCGCCGCATCCCCGCCGCCTGTTGTATTTCCAGACATACTTCCGCCTGCTGGATGCTTCGGTTCATCCCCGCTGCCCGTCGTATTTCCTGATGTACTTCCATCCGCTGGATGCTTTGGTTCATCCCCGCTGCCTGTCGTATCTCCTGATATACCTCCGCCCGCTGGATGCTTCGGTTCATCCCCGCTGCCTATCGTATTTCCTGATGTACTTCCGCCCGCTGGATGCTTCGGTTCATCTCCGCTGTCTGTCGTATTCCAAGCTGCACTTCCGCTTGCTGGTTTCGCTGCGTCCGCACTGGCTGCTGGTTTCCCGGACAAACCTCCGCCTGCTGCATTTCCGGATGCACCTCCGCTGGCTGCTGCATTCCCGGATGTACCTCCGCCCGCTGCGGGTATCTCTGCCGTATCTCCGCTCACCGCTGCATTCCCGGATGTACTTCCGCCCGTTAATGAATTTCCCGGCTGGCCTGAACCTGATAACAAGTCTCCTGATGTATCCCCGTTCCCTGACTGATTTCCAGATACATTTCCGCTGGCTGCTGGATTTTCTGAATTATTTCCTTCTGCAGCATTTCCAGTCACAGGCTGGTTCCCTGAAGCACCCTGACTTCCCGAATAATTTTCTGATGTACTTCCGGCCGGAGCCTGACTCCCTGAATGATTTCCTGATATATTTCCGGCTGGCGTCTGACTCCCTGAATGATTTCCTGATATATTTCCGGCTGGCGTCTGATTCCCCGATGCTTTTCCAGCCTGCTGCTGTGCCTCTGCCTTTCCTGCCTGTAAGCCTGAATGATTCGAATCACTTCCGGCTCCAGTTTGTTCAGAATTCATATTTTCCGAAGCATTTTCATCTTCCCGCTTATCCGGTTCTTTTTCACCAGCCAGCCTGTTTTCTCCGTCCTCATCCGCTGACTGATTCAGATTCGTTTCGCCAGATGATATATCTGCTGCACTCCCGCCCGGCAATTCGCTCTCATCAGGCGCTTCCATTCCGCCAGGCACTCCCGTTCCGCCAGACGGCTGACTTCCTCCAGGCACTCCCGTTCCGCCAGACGGCTGATTTCCTTCAGGCACCCCGATTCCGTCAGACGGCTGACTTCCTTTCAAACCGGTATCAGTCAGCCGATTTTCCGGCATGCTCCCTCTGTTTGTGTAATTCCATGTAACAGTTCCTGCTGCAAGCACAGCCAGGCATGCCGCTGCTGCTGCATATCTGCGGCTCTTCACAAACCGCATTCCGAGCGAAGGCTGTTTTACCTGAATTTCTGTCTGAACATGATTCAGAATACGCTCCCGCATCTGGTCTGTAACAACCGCCTTGTCCATAATTTCACTGTATGCCTTACGCAAAATCATATTCCTCCTTCAAAATTTCTCTCAGCCTGCTCCGTCCTCTGTGTAAATGAGAACGCACTGTTGCTTCCTTCAGCCCCAGAATCTGCGCAATCTGCTGTGTAGAACAGTCCTCCTGATAAAACAGATGGATAACCTCACGGTATTTTACAGGCAGCGATTTCACCGCTTCCCAGACAAACGATAAATCCTCCCGCTGCTCTGCAGCAAGAGAATCGCTCAGTTCATCTGTACTGCGTATGCGGTTATAAGCAATCCGGTTCTTGCTCAGATTCCCCGCAACCCGCATCATCCATGCTTTTTCGTGTGTCTGATTTTCAAAAACCGGAGCTGTTTTCAATACCTTTAAAAGTGTTTCCTGTAAAATTTCTTCCGAATCGCTCATATTATGAAGATAAGAATATGCCAGCCGTAAAATACTGTTTCCGTATTCATCCAGAATCCTCTCTGCCTGGCGGTTTATCAGTTCTCTGTCTGCATCCATAGCCCAAAGTTCTTCCTTTCACAGCCGATAGCGATAGGCTTTACAGCCCCGTTTTCTGGAGCAGACACTGCACATGCCTGTCTGTACTGTTACATCGGTCTCAATTAGTATACAGTCCTGAACTGGAAATTGTTGCATAAACTCTGAAAAAAGAAATTAACTTAAAATAGCCAGCAGATTTTCAGTAAAAAAATCTGCTGGCTATTTTAATATCTGTTTATCAGCCTCACATTATTTCCCATTCCTGCTATTTTCAGAATGAATTTTCTTTCCGGTTTCCAAACCAATCAAAAATAACTCCAATGTTTGTGGATTTGTATTCCTGTACTTTAAATGATAATAAATCTGTCCGATTTCTTTGATAAGTTCTTTCTGATTTTCTTCATAATAATTCACATTATCATCAAAACATCCGCTTGCCTGTAAAAGTAACGTCAGCACAAATCTCTCGTTGACATATATGTATTTTTCATCACAGCCCTCTAATAACTGAAATGGCTTCCTTTTTAAACACCATGATGCAGTATAAGCAATAAATTTAATATAGTTAACCCGGCTTATATCATGAAAATATTTCAATCGAGCAATATCTACTAAAATATCTATTAAGCAATACTGAAATATATCATCATTAAAATAAACCTTTCCCTTTAAATGATGCTCTTTATAAAACCGCTCTGCCAGCCTGTGAATAAGCAGTCCGGCATTCCGTATATATTCGTCTGTAAAAGATTCATTTAATTCTTCTTTTAGTCTCTTTACATGCTTCTCGTCCATGGTAATTCCTCTGCTATCTATATTCTAAAACATTTCTCAGCAAATCTGACATTTTTCTCATTTCACGATAATTATCGGCTTGTTTTATTTTATCCGTAATTGCCTGCCGCACTTCCTGATTATCACATTTTTTAATTTCCTGTAAAATAAACTGATATACCTCATTATCATCTGAAATACCAGAATACAGGCTTTCCTGAAAATTTCGAATATAACTATGAATAAAGGTTCCCATTTCATCACCCATTCCAGTAAGCCGATTCATAATATTTATATAATTAGCCAGCATTTCGTTTGTCAGATTATATGGATAACGCAGCTTATGATCTATTTCACTCCATGCTTCTTCAAATAAAGTACGAACCTGTATTTCGATTCCCAGTCCCCTTTCTGTAGAAATCGTATAATGAACCGACCTGTAAGGTTTCTCCTTTCGTATTCTAATTTTATCTTCATATAAACTCGTACTGTCACCTTCACGCACATACGCAAACGGCGCTTCCATCAGCACATCCTGATATTTCTTCATAATATAATCATGTACTTCAGACCAGTCCTCTTTAAATAAAATTAATATACGAATGCCCATTAAGTCGGTTATGTATTTCTCATAATTATCCTTCGATAACGAGTTTCCTTTTTTTAAATATTCAGGATTTTTTCGTATAAGTTTTTCAATTAAATGCTCCGTATCTTTTACTCTGTAACTTAAAGAATGAACACCTAAACACTCCTGTAATACTTCTGCATACTGCTTTACAGTGTCCTGGTGCTCATCCCTTTTCATTTCAAAATCTTCTGCAATCTGTTCTAATTCCTCCCATGTAAACCTGGAATTCCTGTATTTCTTATCATCAATGTTGTATTTTTTACAAAAACCAGCCTGTTCTTTCTCAGTCTTCAGCATAACAGCCCACCTTTTATAGATTCAGAACTGCATCTACAATCCCCGATTCTAAGAGCCTGTTATATGACTGCAGCTGCTCGTCAATAAATTCCAGACTTATATCCGGCCCGTCGTTAGGCTGATTCTCTTTCCTGAATGCATTCTCACCCAGCTTCTCCATAAATCTGTCCATTACTACATTTGCTTCCGTCATATCAATCACCTCTTTGCTTTCAATGGATTGTTATTATACGGCAAAACGATATAATACCACATTATTCATTCATTGTCAACATTTTTTCTTTAGTAAATTATACCATATGCCCCAAAACATTACAACTATTTTCCATAAAACCTTTCGCTGATACTCAAATATCTGCACAAGTAATAACTTCTGCAGATATCTGATACTAACGTGCGTGAGAGGATTCGAACCCCCGACACCTTGGTCCGTAGCCAAGTGCTCTATCCAGCTGAGCTACACACACATATATTCAATTCTTCTGATACAGTTCCTGTACCAATGCCCGTGACCGGAATCGAACCGGTACTGTGTTGCCACAACAGGATTTTAAGTCCTGCGCGTCTGCCAGTTCCGCCACGCCGGCATCATGGGACCTATAGGGCTCGAACCTATGACCCTCTGCTTGTAAGGCAGATGCTCTCCCAGCTGAGCTAAGATCCCTTAGCGACCCAAGCGGGACTTGAACCCGCGACCTCCGCCGTGACAGGGCGGCGCTCTAACCAACTGAGCCATTGGGCC
>CANDJC010000011.1 GCA_947384955.1 uncultured Eubacterium sp.
ATAAATACATTCTGCGTAACCCATATTTTGCAGCAATTGGTGCGCTTTTATCTTTAATCCAATTAATATCCGCCAAACGTATAACCTCCTCTCCCTGCTTTGTTCAGAAACAGGTATAATTTAATGTTAGAAATAGCTGTTCTATAAATCATATTGTCTTATGAAAAATAATATAAACCATTTGAAACCGATTTTCAACTGTTTCTATCTGGCTGCGCGGACGCCTGCCAGGCTCTGGATAAAGAAGGGCAGCCTGGATTCGCCAGCCGGACTTGAATTTTTATGTAAAATGTTGTAAAATTTTCTTAACAAATATAGTGAAAAGTAAAAGCTGGAACAGAGCAGGCAGTCAGGATAAAAGCCAGACAGGAGGAATCGCAGTGTTATGAACCACCAGAAAAAACTTGCCCGGATATCATTTGTTTTGGGCATCTGTTTCCTGTGCGGCCGTAAAGCATATGCGGGCACGATTCAGAATCAGATTCAAAATACTGGAGAAAGAATCAATCAGCTGGAAGAATCGGTCAGTCAGACGGATAAAAATATCAGCACTTATGAAAAAGAGCAGCGGGAGCTGGAGCAGCAGATTTTTACGGCGCAGGAAAAAATCAGCCGTTTATCAAATGAACTCGATAGAACAAAAGCGGCGGCGGAAGATATTGAAGAAGAGACTGTAAAAACAAAGCGCAGGCTCAGTCAGTCTCAAAAGGAGCAGAAAGAACAGTACATACAAATGAAGAGGCGGATTCAGTTTATGTACGAAAACAGCAGGCAGGATATGCTGATTTATGTGCTGCAGGCCGGGTCTATGCCGGAAGCGCTGCGCCGCGCCAATTATTTTCAGGCGGTGATTTCTTATGACCGCGAAAAAATGAAGGAATACAAGGCAGTTATCCGAAAAATAAAACAGGCGGAAGCAGAGCTGGTTTCTGAAAAAGAAGAATTGGAAGAGCTTGAGAAGCAGCAGCTGGAGCAGCTGTCTGAGATTGACGGGGTGCTGAATGAAATGAAAGCCAGCCTGAGCAGCAAAATCTTTCAGATTCAGCAGTCCAGAGCGATGCGGTCAAAATATAAACAGGATTTGGAAAAACAGATAAAATATGAACAGGAATTAGAGCGCCAGAAAGCGCAGGAGGATTTGAAGCGTGCAGAAGAAATCAAAAGGCAGGAACAGGAGCTGGCCCGTCAGAAGCAGGAAGCACAGGCCCGTCAGGAACAGGCCCGTCTCAGGCAGGAGGCTGCCAGACAGCAAAGCGGCGGGAATGGGAGCGACAGCGGCTCTGGCAGCGGGAGTGACAGCAGCTCTGACAGCGGCAGTCATATGGAAAGCGGGAGCAGTCTGGAGCTGCTGTCGGCAATTATCTACTGCGAAGCTGGCAATCAGCCATATGAAGGACAGCTGGCGGTAGGCAGTGTCATTATGAACCGTGTGGAGAGCAGCAGTTTTCCAAACAGCATCAGCGGGGTGATTTACCAGAGCGGTCAGTTTTCTCCGGTTTCAAGCGGACGTTTTGCGCGGGCTTTAGCGTCCGGTGCGGGAAGGCACTGCAAAGCAGCGGCCCGGGAGGTGCTGAACGGAACGAGGAATGTTTCCTGTCTGTATTTCTGTGCTGATAACGGGCTGATAGACGGGACTGTAATCGGGGATCATGTATTTTATTAAAAGCCCTTTATTTATTTAAAATTTTGGTTGCAAAATCCCTCAGTTTGTGCTATCCTGGATATAACAGCTGAGTCTTACAATATTAAGACGTTTTATTTTTTTTGAAAAGATTGTTAAAAAATTAACAGCTTTTCTGACAAGTTTGTAAAGGAGACGAGAAAATGGCAAACAAAGTAGTTTTAGCAGGCGCATGCCGTACCGCAATTGGTAAAATGGGCGGAGGATTAAGCAATACTCCGGTAGCAGATTTAGGAGCAATTGTAATCAAGGAAGCGTTAAACAGAGCAGGCGTAAAACCGGAGCAGGTTGATGAAGTATTAATGGGATGCGTAATCCAGGCAGCTCAGGGACAGAACGTTGCACGTCAGTCAGCTATCAAAGCAGGTCTTCCGAATGAAGTTCCGGCAGTTACATTAAACGTAGTATGCGGTTCAGGCTTAAAGTGTGTTAACGAAGCAGCAGCACAGATTCTTTCCGGACAGGCTGACATTGTTGTTGCAGGCGGCATGGAGAATATGTCAATGGCGCCATATGCTATGACGAAAGCTCGTTTTGGTTACCGCATGAACAATGCGACAATTATCGATACGATGGTAAACGATGCTCTTACAGATGCGTTTAACCATTATCACATGATGATTACAGCAGAAAACATCTGCGAGGAATACGGCCTTACAAGAGAAGAGCTTGATGCATTTGCAGCAAACAGCCAGCAGAAATGTGAAAAAGCGATTGCAGAAGGTAAATTTGATGACGAAATCGTTCCGGTACCGGTTAAGGTTAAGAAAGAAATCGTTGAATTCAAGAAGGATGAAGGCCCGCGTGCAGGCACAACAGCTGAGAGCCTTGCAAACTTAAAATGCTGCTCAGGCAAACAGGGCGGCATGATTACAGCAGGCAATGCTTCCGGTATCAATGACGGTGCAGCTGCAATCGTTGTTATGAGCGAAGAAAAAGCAAAAGAACTGGGCGTTACACCGATGGCTACATGGGTAGCAGGCGCACTCGGCGGTGTAAGACCGGAAGTTATGGGTATCGGTCCGGTAGCTTCTACAAAGAAAGTATTAGCTAAGACAGGCCTTACTATCGATGATATGGATTTAATCGAAGCAAACGAAGCATTTGCAGCACAGTCTGTTGCAGTTGCAAAGGATCTTGGATTTAATATGGACAAGGTAAACGTAAACGGCGGTGCAATCGCACTCGGACATCCGGTAGGAGCATCCGGCTGCCGTATCCTTGTTACGCTGTTATACGAAATGCAGAAGAGAAATGCAAAGAGAGGTCTTGCTACATTATGTATCGGCGGCGGCATGGGCTGCTCTACAATTGTTGAAAGAGACTAATCTCAGCAGCCAGTGTCTGTTTTAAAATGACACATGGAGTGTTTTGGAATGTACATATACCCGGGCAGCCGTCTGTGCTCTCGGGTATATCCAGTACGGGAAACATTGCAGATATAAAGGATAGTCAGAATGAAATATGCAGCGGACTTAGATGAATCCGCGATACTTAATATAAGCGAAAATATTTAAGGAGGAACTACAATGAAAGTAGGAGTTATCGGCGCAGGAACTATGGGTTCCGGAATCGCACAGGCATTTGCACAGACAGAAGGATATGAAGTGTGCTTATGCGACATCAATGAAGAATTTGCTGCAAACGGCAAAAACAAAATTGCAAAAGGCTTTGAAAAAAGAGTTGCAAAGGGCAAAATGGCTCAGGAAGATGCTGACAAGATTTTGGCTAAAATCACAACAGGCGTAAAAGACATCTGCACAGACTGCGATTTGATTGTAGAAGCAGCTCTGGAAGTTATGGATGTTAAGAAACAGACATTCAAAGAACTGCAGGATATTGTAAAAGCTGACTGCATGTTCGCTACAAACACATCTTCTTTATCTGTTACAGAAATTGCAGCAGGACTTGACAGACCGGTTATCGGTATGCATTTCTTCAATCCGGCACCTGTTATGAAATTAATCGAGGTTATCCAGGGCGAGAATACTCCGGATGAAATGAGAGATAAAATCGTAGAAATTTCCAAAGCAATCGGCAAGACTCCGGTAGAAGTAAAAGAAGCTCCGGGCTTTGTTGTAAACAGAATCTTAATCCCGATGATTAACGAAGCAATCGGTATTTATGCAGACGGCGTTGCATCTGTAGAAGGTATCGATACCGCTATGAAGCTTGGTGCAAATCATCCAATGGGACCTCTTGCATTAGGCGATTTAGTAGGTCTGGATATCTGCCTTGCCATCATGAATGTATTATATGACGAAACAGGCGATCCAAAATACCGTCCGCATCCATTATTAAAGAAAATGGTACGCGCAGGCAAGCTTGGCATGAAGACAGGCAAAGGTTTCTACGATTACAGCAAATAATATAGAAAAAATGGCAGCAGCGGGTTTTCCGGGCTGTTACAGGAAATGAAAACAGAACAGGCACAGGCTGCGGATTTATGCAGTCTGTGCAATCAGTAAATGGAGGAGTAAGTATCATGGATTTTTCTTTAGATAAGAAACATGAAATGGCGAGAACTTTATTTAAAGATTTCGCTGAAACAGAAGTAAAACCTCTTGCTCAGGAGGTAGATGAAACAGAACATTTTCCGGCTGACACAGTGAAAAAGATGGCAAAAGCCGGCTTTATGGGGATTCCGGTTCCGAAGGAATACGGCGGACAGGGCTGCGATCCTCTTACATATACAATGTGTGTAGAAGAATTATCAAAAGTGTGCGGCACAACAGGCGTTATTGTATCTGCACATACCTCTTTATGCATTGACCCGATTATGACATATGGTACAGAAGAACAGAAGAAGAAATATGTCGTACCGCTTGCAAAAGGCGAGAAGCTTGGCGCATTCGGTCTGACAGAGCCGGGCGCTGGTACAGATGCTCAGGGCTGCCAGACAAAGGCTGTTTTAGACGGCGACGAATGGGTGCTGAACGGCTCGAAATGCTTTATCACAAACGGTGAAGTAGGCGACGTTTATATTATTATTGCGATTACAAGCATTACAGAAGACAAGAGAGGCAGGAAGAAGAAAAACTTCTCTGCATTTATCGTGGAAAAAGGCACACCGGGATTTTCTTTCGGTACAAAAGAAAAGAAGATGGGTATCCGCGGTTCTTCCACTTACGAGCTGATTTTTGAAGACTGCAGAATTCCGAAGGATGCGCTTCTCGGACCGGAAGGCAAAGGCTTCCCGATTGCAATGCATACATTAGACGGCGGACGTATCGGTATCGCTGCACAGGCTCTCGGCATCGCAGAAGGCGCTTTAGAACGCGCGATTGAATATACAAAAGAAAGAAAACAGTTCGGCCGTTCCATTGCACAGCAGCAGAATACACAGTTCAAGCTGGCTGATATGGCTGCAAGAATCGATGCAGCAAAATTCTTAGTATACCGTGCAGCAATGGCAAAAGCAACACAGAGAGTTTACTCTGTAGAAGCAGCAAAAGCAAAACTGTTTGCAGCAGAGACAGCAATGGCAGTTACAACAGAAGTGGTTCAGCTGTTCGGCGGATACGGATACATCAGGGAGTATGATGTAGAACGTATGATGCGTGACGCTAAGATTACAGAGATTTACGAAGGAACATCAGAAGTTCAGCGTATGGTAATCTCTGGTGCGTTATTAAAATAACAGGTAAATATAAATAGAATATAAGGAGTGAAACTACCGTGAAAATCGTTGTATGTATTAAACAGGTACCAGATACCAAAGGCGGCGTTAAATTTAACCCAGACGGTACGCTGGATAGAGCAGCCATGCTTGCTATCATGAATCCGGATGATAAAGCAGGACTGGAAGCAGCACTTAGGATTAAGGATGAAATCGGCGCAGAAGTTACTGTTCTTACAATGGGACTTCCAAAGGCTGATGATGTACTCCGTGAAGCAATGGCAATGGGCGCTGACAAAGCAATTCTTGTTACAGACAGGGTATTAGGCGGCGCAGATACATGGGCTACTTCCTCTACAATTGCCGGAGCATTAAGAAATATTGACTATGATCTCATTATTACAGGACGTCAGGCTATTGACGGCGATACAGCTCAGGTTGGTCCTCAGATTGCAGAGCATCTGGACCTTCCGGTAATTTCCTATGCAGAAGAGCTGAAAATCGACGGCGATTCTGTTATTGTGAAAAGACAGTACGAAGACAGATATCATGAACTGAAAGTTAAGATGCCTTGTCTTGTTACAGCACTTTCTGAATTAAATGTTCCTCGTTATATGACACCGGGCGGAATCTTTGACGCATATGATGAAAAAGAAGTAACCGTATGGGCAAGGAAAGACCTCAAAGACTTAGATGATGCGAACATCGGCCTGAACGGTTCTCCGACAAAGATTGCAAAAGCATCTGACAAAGTACGCAAGGGTGCCGGCGAGAAGGTTACACTGGATGCAGCTGAATCCGTGACATATATCATGGGTAAGTTAAAAGAAAAACATGTAATCTAATAAGATGAAGGAAAGTGGTGAAAAAAATGGGTTTAGAAGAATATAAGGGCGTATATATCTACGCACAGCAGGTAGATAATGAATTAAGCAGTATTGCCTTTGAGTTAATCGGAAAAGCGAAAGACTTAGCAAAAGATTTAAATACAGATGTAACAGCCGTTCTTCTTGGCTACAATGTAAAAGGCCTGGCAGATAAGCTGGCTGAATACGGTGCAGATAAGGTTATCGTAGTAGATGACCCGGCTCTTGAGGTATACAAAACAGAACCGTATGCACATGCATTATCATCCGTAATTAACGAATATAAACCGGAAATCATGTTAGTCGGCGCTACAGCAATCGGAAGGGACTTAGGCCCTACGGTATCTGCAAGAGTGGCTACAGGTCTGACAGCAGACTGTACACAGCTTGAAATCGGCGATTTCCCTCTGAAAGCAGTAGAAGGAAAAGAGCAGAAGCATAATCAGCTGTTAATGACACGTCCGGCATTCGGCGGCAACACCATTGCTACGATTGCATGCCCGGATAACCGTCCGCAGATGGCTACAGTCCGTCCTGGTGTTATGCAGAAATTAGAGCCGGTTGCAGGCGCGAAAGCAAATGTGATTGAATACAATCCTGGTTTTGAAGTAAACCATAAATATGTAGAAATCCTGAATGTGATTAAGCAGGCTAAGAGCGCTGAAAATATTATGGACGCTAAGATTCTTGTATCTGGCGGACGCGGCGTCGGCTCAGCAGAAAACTTCAAGATTTTACAGGACCTGGCTGATGTAATCGGCGGAATGGTCAGCTGCTCCCGTGCTGTTGTAGAAAACGGCTGGAAACCGGTTGACTGCCAGGTAGGACAGACTGGCAAGACCGTTCGTCCGAATGTTTATTTTGCAATCGGTATTTCCGGCGCAATCCAGCACGTAGCAGGTATGGAAGAGGCTGATATTATCATTGCAATTAATAAGGATGAAGATGCTCCTATTTTTGATGTAGCTGATTATGGTATTGTGGGCGATTTGAATAAGATTGTTCCGGCACTGACAGCTGCTTTAAAGGAAGAGCTTGGTAAATAAGATAGCGGTACATATGGCATCAGGCATAGCGGAAGGGTTATGCCTGGTGCCTTTTTTGGAGGCTGCAGGTGACTACAAGAAAAGAAGTGACAGATTACTGTCTGACATTTGATGAAGTATTTGAAGATTATCCGTTTCATGACCCGAACTGG
Organism: uncultured Eubacterium sp.; assembly: GCA_947384955.1. Lineage (GTDB taxonomy): Bacteria > Bacillota > Clostridia > Lachnospirales > Lachnospiraceae > Eubacterium_J. The sequence goes on from CANDJC010000011.1 coordinate 7,365, forward strand.
TGCGTGGTTCGTCACAAGGCCAGCAAAAGGGTATTTGCGTGGATTTTTGATAAGGACGGGAATGTCTGGGTTAATGTTAAGTGTGACCCGCAGTGGCGTGATTTTTGGAGACAGGCATTTTCGTCGGTGATTCCGGCTTATCATTTGAACAAAGAGCACTGGAACTCGATTATTCTGGATGGAAGTGTGCCGAAAGAAGATATTAAGTGCATGATTTCTGAGAGCTATGATCTGACTGGCATAAAGAAATCAAGAATTTGCAAAAAATAGAAAAAAATACTGGACAAATGCTTCCAAAGCGTGTAAAATTTAAGAAACTTAAGAATAGAATAGAAAACATTAAAAAACGAAGGCGTTTTGCGATTTATGCAAGGCGTCTTTTTGCTTTTTAGGAGGAAAATATTATGAAACGTAAATTAGATTTTATCGACCAGCAGATTATCACTCTGCTGCAGGAAAATGCCCGCATGTCTTTAAAGGATATTGCATCCAGAGTATACTTATCATCTCCGGCGGCTTCCGCGCGGTTAGACAAACTGGAACGGGAAGGTTATATTACCGGTTTTCATGCCAGTATCAATCATGAGATGATGGGTTACAATATCAAAGCATTTATTACGCTGGCAGTGAATGCATTATTAAAGGATGAATTTCTGGATTATATGAATGAGTGCAGAAATGTAATTGAATGCAACTGTATTACCGGAGATTACGCAATGCTGTTAGAGGTAATTTATCCAAGTACGGAAGCACTCGAAGAATTTGTTGCTAAACTGCAGAAATATGGAAAAACGCAGACGCAGATTGTATATTCTACAGCGGTGGAGCATAGAGGAGTTATGCCGGAGCTGGAGATTGAAAAAGCCGGCTGAAGGGAGGATAGGCCTGATGGAAAGATACTGCAGTTTCCTGGCAGTCTGGAAATATAGTAAATTTTGCTGCCGCACAGACAGCTGCATTTCTCTGTCTCGCGGCGGGGCATGAAATACCAGTGCATTTGCTAAAAAGCCTGTACAGACCTGTCTGAACGGTTATTATCATTTATTGTAAATTGTTAACCTTTTAAAAAATTCTATTGACACTTAGAAAAATACAGTTATAATAGTGATTAGGTATACTTACGAGCGATAAAATCTTCGATAAAGTTTTGCGCATCGGCGCCCCTGAACCGGCGCTACTGGCAAGTTTTACTGCCCGTCAGTATCAATCATTAGAAAGGGAGGTTAACATCTGTGGAAGAAAAGACAATATCAGGAGTACACCAGCTCTGCCTGATTGCTCTGATGTCAGCAGTTATGTGTCTGATTGGGCCGCTGTCGATTCCGATTGGGGAAGTGCCCGTCTCTGCTGCGACGCTGATTATTTATCTGACAGTTTATCTGCTCGGAACAAAAATGGGGACCATAAGCTGTATTATTTATTTACTGCTCGGATTCGCGGGACTGCCTGTGTTTTCCGGTTATACGGCAGGGGCAGCAAAGCTGCTGGGACCGACGGGCGGATATCTTATCGGATATATCTTTATGGCTCTTATCTGCGGGCTGTTTATGGAAAAATCGGGCTATAAAATGCTCTGGTGTATTACAGGAATGATTATTGGCACAGCGGTTTTGTACCTGTTCGGAACAGTCTGGTTTATAGCACTGACGAAGTGTGAACTGGGATATGCGGTAACGGTATGTGTGGCACCGTTTATCATAGGCGATCTGGCAAAAATCATACTGTCTGAGCTGGCCGGCCGGGAAGTGCGAAAACGGCTGAAGGCTGCCGGACTGCTGGGGTGGCGGTAATTTTTATATGAGATTTATTTAAAAAAGCTGCTGTTTTGATAGCAGTAAGCTGTTCTTAGTGAAAAACGCTCTTCATGGGAAACCATGGGGGCTTTTTTTATTGAAATGCAGCTGTTTTCATAGTATACTGTAAGAAAAGGAGAAGCGGACATATGGCAAAAAAGCAGAAACTGAAGGCGGACACGGTGCTGAAAAACTACTGGCGGGACAGCAGGAGATTTGCGGACCTGTTTAACGCGGTCCTGTTTGAAGGCGAGGAAATTATAAAGGCGGAAGAACTGGAAGATGCGGACACGGAGGAGTCAGCGGTACTGGAGCATGGGGAGCGGGCAGAAAGCATAGAGGCGGCAAGAGACAGCATCAAAATCAGGAAGGCATCGTCAGCATGCGGCATAGAGTATGTGCTGCTGGCAAATGAGTCGCAGGGGCATATCCATTATGCGATGCCGATGCGCATCATGGGATATGAGTATGCGGACTACAGGAAGCAGTACGAGGCGAATGCCGGAAAGTACCGGAAAGCGGAGGGGCTGAGCCGGGACGAGTATCTGTCAAAAATGAAAGCTGCGGATAAGTTTGCCGGGGTGATAACAGTCGTGGTGTATTACGGAGCGGAACCATGGAACGCAGCGACAACGCTGCACGGAATGCTGGACATACCGGAAAGAATGAAGCCGTACATCAACGACTACAGGATGCTGCTGGTGGAGGCAAGAGAGAACAGCCTGAAATTCCATAATGCGGATAATGCGGACCTGTTCAGCCTGCTGAAAATCATACTGGACCGCAGCCTCAGCAGGGAAGAAGCAGAAAGCAGAGCGCTTGAGTACAGCACGCGCCACCGTCCGCAGAAGGCAGTGCTGATGACGCTGGCGGGAGCAGCAGGAAGCCGGATAGACTATAATCAGTTTGAGAAAGGGGACGCTGACATGGGTACACTGTTTGATGAAATAGCAAAAGAGGGCGAAGTGAGAGGCGAGGCAAGAGGCGAGGTTATAGGCGGCGCAAAACAGATTATAGCAATGGGAAGCGAGCTTGGACTGAATGAAACCGATATTCTGTCACATTTAATGGCGAAGCTCAGCATAACGAAGCAGACGGCGGCAGAATACCTGAGCATGTTTGGAAAACAGACGATTTAAATTCAGGACTGTCAGCCGGGACATTACCGGGAAAGGATATAAATGATGCTGGAATTAATCAATAGCATAGACAGCAGCATTCTGCTGTTCATACAGGAAAATATCAGAACACCGTTTCTGACTCCGGCGGTAACATTGATTACCAGCCTGGGAAATGCCGGGATTATCTGGATTCTGATTTCTTTGTTTTTGCTGATTCCAAAGAGAACAAGGAAAATTGGATGTATGAGTATTTTAGCACTGCTGTTTTCACTGCTTGTGAATAATCTGTTTTTGAAAAACCTGGTGAAAAGAATAAGGCCGTATGACTATATCAGCGCCCTGGTACCGCTCGTGCAAAAGCCTTTGGATTATTCATTTCCGTCCGGGCATACAGGCAGTTCCTTTGCCTCCGCCTGGGTGCTGTACCGCAGTCTTCCGAAAAAGGAAGGTATTCCGTTTCTGCTGCTGGCGGCACTGATTGGATTATCCAGACTGTATGTCGGTGTCCATTATCCAAGCGATGTTCTGGCGGGAATTGTTACAGGTGTGGGAGCAGGATACCTGGCAGAACGGGTTTTTTGTTATATTAGCAGACCCGGAATGCCTTTTTCACGGTTTTTCAATTTTAAGAAGTAATTTGTATATGAAAATATTTACAGGGACTTTGCAGAGTATATGCCGGGAGGCAGACTCTGCAAAATTTCTGTATCTGATGTATCTGGGAAACTGTCATCTGGGAAACTGTCATATGACACCGGATGGTCTGCTGTTACAGCCGGATTTCCCTGTCTTTGTAATAATATTTTTTATCCCTTTCTCCAATTTCACGCATAACTCTGCAAGGATTTCCGACAGCGACAGTATTTGCCGGAATATCTCTGGTTACGACGCTTCCGGCTCCGATTACAGTATTATCGCCGATAGAAACACCTGGCATGATAATGGCGCCGGCTCCTATCCAGCAGTTCCTTCCGATGTGTACAGGCATATTGTACTGATAAATCTGCTCACGGAGCTTAGGAAGAATCGGATGCCCGGCAGTAGCAATGGTGACATTCGGGCCTATCATGGTATAATCGCCGATATAAATGTGGGTATCGTCTACACAGGTCAGATGATAATTGGCATATACCATATTTCCGAAATGGCAGTGGTGTCCACCGAAATTCGCGTAAAACGGGGCTTCAATATAGACGCCTTCGCCGCAGTCTGCGAGCATTTCCTTTAGCATGGAGGCCCTTTTTTCGGTTTCTGACGGTTTTGTCTGATTATAGCTGTACAGCATGTCCTGATAAACGGCCTGTTCTTTCATGATTTCTTCATCTCCTGGAAGATAAAGCTCTCCGGTGTGCAGTTTCTCTTTCATTTCACTCATGAGATGTCCTCCTGTTATTGGTTTGCAATTCATATTGGTGCAGAATTTATCATAGCATAACTTTTGATAAAAGTCTTATAAAGCTGTATATTAATTTTGCAGAATCAAGCCTGTTCGCAGCAGTTCAGATAAGGGGGAGCTTGCAGATACCCGCCTGATTTTTGGAAAGCTTTACCAGCACAGTCTCCTCCGTTTTTATATCAAGTTTATCATAGAGTTTTTATATTATAAAACATATTATATTTCTAATATATAAACCATTCATTTTTTGTATTACAATAGGTAACAGGAGATGAAAAACATGTTTAAGCTGAAAAAAGATTATACAGAATATGAAAATAAATCATTACGTTTACCAAAGGACCTGATAGAACAGGTTCAGCAGCTTGCTATAGATAACAGCATGTCATTTAATAAAGTTGTAATACAATGTATAGAATATGCATTAAATCATGCTGAGTTTAAATAAAACGGTTTAAGGCGGGAACATATCCATGACGAAGGATAAATTAAAAGACTATATTTTTGAAATATTAAATGAAAACGACAGTAATTTTAAGGACATATCTTTGGATGATATAGCAGATACAATAAGATTAAAAGTGCAATCGGATGAAGAGTATTTGCTAAAACTGGAAAGCAGGGAAGAAAGTGAGATGAAGCACAGGAAGAAAAGTTACATATCTCTTGTACTTGGGATAGCAGTTCTGGGTTTATTCGATTTTGATATCATCGAATGGGAAGATGCCGAAATATTTCTGAAGAAAATACAGAAACTGTGATGTATCAAAGCCGAGCCTGCATTTGATATTTTTATGTCGCATATCTGCTGGTATAAAGTGTACTCCCGACACATATTCTTTATTTGATACTAAAAATATTTCTTAAATCCCTTTCTCTGTAGTATGTAAATACATCTTTGAAATAAATTTTCACCCGCTAGTTTCTAAATTAAAATGTCGGAGCCTTTCATTTGATAAATTCGCAGCTTCCTAATACATTCTTATAATTTTTTAAAGTAACAGTTCAGACAGCTTCCCAGCCTCTTTCAGTCTTCCTGCCATATAAGAATGCAGCAGCGAATTCCCTAATTTCAAGTAAAACCTGTGAAAACCAGCCGGGTGACGGGAAGATGCACCGGATTCCTGTGACATCGGAGGAATGTTTAGAATCCCTTAGCTTTCTGCCGCGATAACCAGGCGGCGAAGCCGAAGCGGCACCGGTAGCTGCTGGCAGAAGGCCAGGGCGAATAGGTGCCGCGTCCCGTCCGGTGCCACAGCATAAATGCAGAATGCTTAGGGATTCTTAACATTCCAGACCCGTCACAGGAATCCGGTGCATCTTCCCGTCACCCGGCGTCCGAGGGGCCATAATATCCCCCTTCTCCTGTCCGAACTATTACTAAAAATGTAAAAAAAGTATTATATTTATTGCAAAAAACGCACATCCATGCTATAATCCGCTTAAAGCATATTTTCTCCATGCAGGAGTCACAAAACTGCATGCCAGAGGGATAAATCCCGTCATAAAAGACAATTCTATCCAGCAGCCTGACAGGCATGCTGCAGTCGGAAACAAAGAAAATCCATGCTTTGAAATCACAGTAAAATACGGCAGGGGTTTTCGAAACGGAAATCCCTGCGGCAGACAGGAGGAAACAGATGAAAGAAGATGCTGCAAAAAAGAATGCCCTGGAAAGAAGCCGGGCAGAAAAGGCAGTAAATGCCGTATCGCATGCGGCTTCAATAAGCAGCGCGGAAGAATACGGCAGGATAACCAGGAGCCGGAGGGCATCCGAGGCAGTCATCAAGGAGCTGGTTAAAAACGCCAGGTTTACAGGAGCTCTTCTGACAGCCGTGCTGAAAGAATTAGAGGGGGAATCCCTGGACGATTTCTGCCGGCATACAGGAGCCGATGTAACAACGGGAAACTCGCTCAGGGGCCAGGCCACGGAAGTAGGAAGCACCTACACAAAAGACATCCGGCTGGACCTTGTGTTTGAGCATGCCGCAGATAACGGGCTGATGCTGCGTATCAATGAAGAAGCGCAGACGAAGCAGAAAGCATATCATGAAAAGAATCAAAAATCTTATTCACTGACTGCGCGGGCGGTTTATTATGCATCGCTTACAATGGCAACACAGCTGAATGCAGAGCAGGACTATCATAAAATCAGAAAGGTGTACAGCGTATGGATCTGTTATGAGCATCCGGTCCCGGAAATGAGGGAGCCTGTTATCAGGTACAGCCTGCGTCCGGATAAGGAATATGCCTATAAAGACGGCACGCCGCTGTCAGCCTGCAAGAGGAAATTTGACAGCGGGGACCTGATGGGGATTGTCATGATATCCGTGCCGGATGTAGAACGGATATATCATGATACTAAGCTGCTGCACAGCGGAAAATATGATGCAGAAATAATTACGGTGCTGTATTTTCTGCTTTCGGAAAAAACAGACAGCAGCCAGAGGAAACAGTTTTATTATGACCGCGGAATTATCGTACGCGGAAGCGAGGAGGGAAACACAGTGTCGGGAATGGAAGAAATGCGGATAATCATAGAAGAAGAACGGAGATGCTCGCAAGAGGAACGAAAAAGGGCAAAAAAGGAAGCAGAAGAACTAAAAAGAGAGGCACAAGAACTAAAAAAGGAGGCAGAAGGACTAAAAAAGAAGGCGGAAGAAGAGGCCACAGTGCATGCGACTGTTCATATCGGAAACAGCAGCGGCCTGGATTTGGAAAAGCAGATTTCTATCATTGCGGAATTACTCAAAATCGGACAGGAAGAAGCCAGAGAGCTTTACAAAGTGTATTCCTGATGTCTGTTATTTTTGTGAAAAGCCGGCTGCCGCTATGGAACAGCTCTTTTTGGTTCGGCTGGCAGAAAGACTTTTCATGATATCTTCTATTTATTTCAAACGGCTGGTCTGATTCCGGTCATTGATACTGTCACATACATATTTATTTTTCTATTCGAAAAGAATATCCCGTCATATTGACGAATTCAGGCTTCTTTCATCCGAATTTCTCGTACAAAAAACAAAAATGGGATTGCAACAAATCCCAAGTCGTTGTAAAATATAGATACAATGCAATGATTCAGTATATATTATAGGAGGAAACGAAATGAAAAGTTTGAAGTATCCCCGCGGGGTATCCTGAAAAAAGTCTGATAAATGCTTTACAGGGATTAGGGAATCAGAAAGCTGTATCAGAATTTTGGCTGATTCGGTACGGCAGCATTATGTATGAAAAGATTGTAAAACAATGGAAGGGAAAAGAAGAAAATGACTGAATATTTAGGAAAATCGGTATACAAGGGCATTACAATCGGAAAGGTACTGGTATTAAAGAAAAGAGATACACAGATTAAAAGAACAAAAATAGAAGATGCCCAGGCTGAAATTAAAAAAGTCGAAGAAGCATGCGAACAGGCGAAAAAGCAGCTTCAGGCTTTGTATGACAAGGCGGTAAAGGAAGTAGGGGAAGCCAGTGCAGCGATTTTTGAAGTGCATCAGATGATGTTAGAGGATGACGATTATCTGGATTCCATTCAGAATATGATTAACACAGAAATGGTAAATGCCGAATATGCCGTGGCAGTAACCGGAGATAATTTTGCTGAAATGTTTGCAAATATGGATGACGACTATATGAAGGCAAGGTCTGCCGATGTAAAGGACATTTCGGAGCGGCTTGTGCGTAATCTTTCAGGAGAGGGCGATGCAGATTTAAGCACGATGGAGCCTTCGATTATAGTAGCGGATGATTTAAGCCCGAGTGAAACTGTGCAGATGGATAAAGAGAAAATCCTTGGTTTTGTGACCGTGCACGGCTCAACCAATTCTCATACAGCGATTTTAGCACGCATGATGAACATTCCGGCCCTGATTGGTGTTCCAATGAACCTGGACGAGATACATAATGGCATGGAGGCAGTTGTAGACGGATTTGAGAGCAGGGTGATTTTTGAGCCGTCTGACGAAGTGCGCAGTGAAACAGAGAAAAAGATTCAGGAAGAGCAGGAAAAGGCTCATATGCTGCAGACGCTCAAGGGCAAGGAAAATGTTACGCTAGACGGACAGAAGGTTAATATTTATGCGAATATCGGCAGCGTAGGCGATGTGGGATATGTTCTGGAAAATGATGCGGGCGGAATCGGACTGTTCCGGAGTGAATTTTTGTATCTTGGCAAATCAGATTTTCCGACAGAAGAAGAGCAGTTCCAGGCATACCGCCAGGTACTTCAGACAATGGCTGGTAAAAAAGTAATTATCCGTACACTGGATATCGGTGCAGATAAACAGGTGGATTATTTTAATCTCGGCAAGGAAGACAATCCGGCTATGGGATACCGTGCGATTCGTATCTGCTTAAAGCAGCCGGACATTTTTAAGACTCAGGTCCGTGCTCTGCTTCGTGCCGCTGTATTTGGAAATCTTTCGATTATGTATCCGATGATTATTTCTACAGACGAAGTAAAGAAGATATATGAAATTGTAGAAGAAGTGCGCCAGGAGCTTGAGGCAAAAGGAATTCCTTATAAAATGCCGGAACAGGGTATTATGATAGAAACGCCTGCAGCAGTTATGGTCAGTGATGAACTGGCAGAGCTTGTTGACTTCTTCAGTATCGGCACAAACGACCTGACACAGTATACACTGGCAATTGACAGGCAGAATGAGAAGCTGGATGATTTTTATAATCCGCATCACAAGGCAATTCTGCGCATGATTAAAATGGTTGTAGATAACGCACATAAACATGGCAAATGGGCCGGCATCTGCGGGGAGCTTGGCGCTGACCTGGAACTGACGGAAGAATTTATGAAGATGGGCCTGGATGAACTTTCCGTAGCGCCTTCTATGGTATTGAAAGTGCGCAAGGCAGTACGTGAAATGCGGGTTTCACCGGAAGCATAAAGCAGGAAGAAACAGCCTGTTTTCAAGCAAAGCTTTAAGAAAACAGCCGGGCAGCGGGAAGCCGGGACATTTTCCCGCTGCCCGGTGTTTGAGAGGACGCAGTCATATCAGTTTACAGGAGGACATCGATGTTATTAGAAAATAAGACAGCAGTCGTAACCGGCGGCAGCCGGGGCATTGGTTATGCAATTGTCGAAGGATTTTTAGCGGAAGGCGCGTCAGTGATACTGTGTGCCAGCCGTCAGGAAACAGCGGATAAGGCAGTAGCGAAATTAAAAGAAGCGCACCCGGATGCCCGTGTAGAAGGCATCTGGCCGGATTTGTCTGATTATGCCAAAGTAAAGGAAGCATTTGACCAGATTGCTGAAAAATACGGACGGATTGATATTCTGGTAAACAATGCGGGAGTTTCGGAAAGCACGCCGTTTTTAAAATATACGGAAGAATTAATGGATAAGGTGCTGGATTTAAATATAAAAGGTGTTTACAACTGCAGCCGGGCAGCCGCAGAGCATATGGCAGACTGCAGCAGCGGCGTTATTATCAATACATCGTCCATGGTCAGCATTTACGGGCAGCCGGCGGGAGTGGCTTATCCGACATCAAAATTTGCAGTAAACGGATTCACGCTTTCGCTTGCAAGAGAGCTCGGACCGAAGGGAATCCGTGTGAATGCCGTAGCTCCCGGCATTACAAATACGGATATGATGCAGGCGGTTCCAAAAGAAGTGATTGAGCCGATGATTGCCCAGATTCCGCTTCGGCGTATGGGAGAGCCGGAAGATATCGCAAATGCGGTTGTATTTCTGGCTTCAGAGAAGGCTTCTTATATTACGGGCGTAGTGCTCAGCGTGGACGGACTGGCAAGAAGCTGAGACAAAGGTTTTTCTGATAAACAGGCCGGTGCTTAGTATAGAGCACCGGCAGAAAAGAATTGAAAACAGATTAAAGTCCCATTTTACCAAGAATTCCGTCCGGCGTGACGCCGGGATGCGTTAAATACAGGCGGCATATCTGGGAGGAAAGCTCTTCGCTTATCCGGCAGATTTTTGCAATCTCCTGTACCGATTTTCCTTTATCCGTTTCTTTCATAACACGTATGACAGTCTTCTTCATATCCAGGACGGGCATCTGAGAAATATCTGCGCCGCTGCTTTCCATACTGCCGTCAGCAGAAAACAGAATCTGCTGAATCTGAAACGGTGCGCTGGCACAGTCCGATTCCGGTATGACCGCAACGGCCATTGTGACCGGGAGAGAAAATCGCCGCCGTCCGCAGCTGCCTGGGTTCAGCCAGGTCTGGCCGTCTTTGATAATCTGCTCATATTTATGGGAATGGCCATAGATAATGAGGTTTCTGTCGGAAATATCTTCTGTAATCATTTTTTTATTGTGAATCATAAATATTTTGATGCCGTAAAGCTCGATGGACAGTGACAGCGGAAGGCTGGCAGCCCATTCTTTGTCGGTGTTGCCGCGTACTGCGTATAGCGGGGCGATGGAATTTAACTGGCTGTAAATCGCTGGGGAGCTGAAGTCTCCGGCGTGCAGGATAACATCGCAGGTGCTTAAGATGTCTGCGGCTGGTTTTCGGAGCAGATTATGGGTGTCTGACAGAATGCCGATTTTGTGCATGGTGTTACGGGTCCTCCTGATAAAAAAGTCTGTATGGATAACAGTATATATTTATTATATTTCCATAAGAAAGAATTTGCAAGTCTGATACTTTTTTATTGAATTTTAAGATATATCAGATTATAATAGCTGAAAAACAGGGATTGTACCGCCAGGCCTGAACGGTAACAATGTCTGGAAAGGATGGTATGCGGTGAACAGTAAGGTAAAACTGCCGGTAGGGCGTTCCGGTTTTGCCGGTATTCGGAACAATGGGTATTATTATGCTGATAAAAGCGGACTGATTGAAGAACTCTTGAAAACGGATGGCACACAGGTAACGCTGATTACCCGTCCGCGCCGGTTTGGAAAGACTCTGGGCATGAGCATGCTGTCTGAGTTTTTTGATATTCGCAAGGATAGCGGGGCGTTATTTAACGGATTGTATATTGCGAAAAATGAACAGCTGTGCCGCGGCTGGATGAATCAGTATCCGGTAGTGTTTTTGAGTTTTAAAAGTGTGGACGGCCTGAATTTTGAAGGAGCTGCGCAGCAGCTGAAAATCGCAGTGTCAGATTTATGTGTAGAGCATTATGAACTGCAGTTCAGTCCGAAAGTAAATGAAATACACAAAGAACGCTTCCAGCGCCTTGCGAAAAAATCAGCTTCTTTGGATGAAGTGAAAAATGGACTGCTCCTGCTTACAAAAATGCTTATGGCACATTATGACAGGCCGGTCATTCTGCTGCTGGATGAGTATGATGTGCCTCTTTCAAAAGCAAGTGAAAAGGGATATTATGAGGAAATGCTGGATGTGGTCAAAGGGATGATGCAGGCGGTGAAGGATAACGATGCCTTGAAATTTGCAGTTCTGACAGGCTGTCTTCGGATTTCAAAGGAGAGCATCTTTACAGGGCTGAATAATCTGAAGGTCTGTTCTGTTACGGATATCCGATTTGCAAGGTATTTTGGATTTACGGATACAGAAGTGCAGGCGCTTTTAACGTATTATGGATATCCGGAGCGTTATGATACCGCAAAGAAATGGTATGATGGATACTGCTTTGGCGGCACAGAGGTGTACTGCCCATGGGATGTCCTGAATTACTGTGATTCACTGTTAGATGACAGGGAGGCACAGCCACAGAATTACTGGATTAACACCAGCAGCAATGATGCGGTGAAACGGTTTATTCAGGAATCCAAAAACAGAATGACGAAGCGGGAGATTGAACAGCTGGTGGCGGGAGGGGTTATTACAAAGGAAATCCGCCAGGAGCTTACGTATCCGGAGATTTACCAGACGACTGACAATATTTTCAGCCTGCTCTTTATGACCGGCTATCTGACACAGCGCGGAAAAGCAGAAGGCAGACAGATGAAACTGGCCATTCCCAATCTGGAAGTCCGGGATATTTTTGTGACACAGATTATGGAATTTTTCCGGGAGAATGTCCAGGCAGACGGAGATACACTGAACCGTTTCTGCGATGCCCTGCAAAATAAGGATGCAGAAAATGCAGAGAAAATTTTTACACAATATCTGAGAAAAACAATCAGTATCCGTGATACAGCCATTCATAAAGAAATGAAGGAAAACTTTTATCATGGTGTTTTAATTGGAATTTTGGGAGTCAAAGACCGCTGGGGTGTTTCTTCAAACAAGGAAATGGGCGAAGGCTATGCGGATATTCTTGTGGAGCCGGATACCGGGGATACAGGTATTGCCACGGGCATTATCATAGAGGTGAAATATGCGCATGACGGGAATCTCGATGGGGCATGTAAAGAGGCATTAAAACAGATTGAGCATACCAGATATGAAGATGACCTGGAAGACGACGGGGTGGAAAATATTTTGAAATACGGGATTGCATGCTATAAAAAGCGCTGCAGGGTTATGCTGGCGGAAAATAGACAGCAGTATTCAAAATAATTCAGTCTGAATAAAAACAAAAATCAGCCAGAGAAAACTCTGGCTGATAAGATTATATAGCATCTGTATAACGCAGCCCGCCCTGCACATTATATTTTCCGGCAGCTGTGTAACTATTCGAAGTGTTCGCCTGTGTAGTCAGATAAAAGTCTACAAGCGATGCACTCGTAGAAATAGAGGAGCCATAATCCTTAAACGCTTTCTGTACTTTAGACATATCTGCGTTTTTGAACGTATCCTCATCGATTTTCAGTTTGCCTTTGATATCAACGCTGATGCCGATTTCTTTGAGCGCGCCTGCATTCTGTGCCGTTTTTTCCCTCATACGGGTTAAATTGGATACGACACCGGAATTTAAGCTGAACCCGGCTTTGTCAAGCATAAGGTTATAACTGCTTACAAAACTCTTTGCGGTAGAGAAAATCTTGTCAATATCGTATACTTCTTTGCCGTCTTTATCCTCAATTTTTTCAAATAACTCAGCAGATGCAAGCGCTTTGCTGATATCTTTGAGGGAGGATGTGCTGGTGTCCGGCTTCGTATCTGTTACGGTATCGTTTGTAGTACCGTCAGTCTTATTGGAAGAACCTGTGCTGGATGTGGTACCTGTAAACAGAATACGTGATTTAATTTTAGAACCATAACTCATGCTGTCGCTGGATGAAAACAGTTCCTGTACTTTTGACAGGTCAGCATTTTTCAGTGCGGATTCACTCAGCTGAAGGGTTCCGTTTGAATTGACGGTAACACCCATTTGTTTCAGCTTATCTGCATTTGCAGACGTATTGCGCATGATTTCTGCTACATGCGATGTCTGGCTTGACAGAGTTGAACGCTTTGCAGAAGTTACAACATCATTATAATCGGATACAAAAGCTTTCATAGCAGAAACTACCTTGTCTGCTGCACTTTTGCCGTCTTCTGAGCTTTCATAGGTCTCGTCTTTTTGTAACGCTGTGACAGATTTATTCAGACTGGAAAGCGATGATGTCAGCTTTGAATTTGCTTCCTGTACTTCTTTGGAAACGGTCGGATTTTTCTTTTCTTCTAAAAGTTTATCCAGTATATTTTTTGAATTGTTTTTTGTTCCGGCCGATGATGAAGATGAACTCTGCCCTTTGCCGTAATAAGCTCTCAGAAGTCTGCCGTAACTGCCGTTTCTGATACTGGCGTAATCTGCATAGAAATTCTGATTTGCCATTCCGATGCTGGATGAAAATAAACTATTACTCATCATAATCCTCACTCCTTTTAATAAAAATATGGACTTCCTTGTCTCTTTGCCCGACTGTTAGCATGTATCAGGCAGAATCTTATAGCTGTTATTAATATAGCACACAGATTTGAAAATTTCAAGGCTGATGGAAGAAAAATCCAGTGCTGGCAGTATCCGTTCGTTACATTTTGGGGAGAGGCATGAAAGCTCAGCAGCTGAAGAATTCAATTTCACATGTATGCTTTTTGTTCTTTTTATCATAACTTGTAATGAAAAATACAGTAAGCAAAATCCGTTTCCCCAAAGCAGGAAATTCTCAGGCTTGTTATTTGCCTGTATCTATGGTTAAATTAGACTAAAAGAAGGCTGTATTCCCCGGCAGACCGGAAAGCAGTGCGTGTGCCGGGAACAGAAGAGGCTTTTCGTTTTAAGAAACAGGAGGGATACCGTATGGGGATTTCAGGAGCTTATATGCTTCCGCACCCGCCTCTGATTATACCGGAGATTGGAAAAGGTGAGGAAAGAAAGATTCAAAAGACCATTGCTGCATATCAGAAAGCAGCCGCAAAAGCAGGGGAGCACAAACCGGAGACGATTGTGCTGATTTCCCCGCACCAGACGATGTACGCGGATTATTTTCATATTTCGCCTGGAAACGGGGCAAGGGGTGATTTCCGCCAGTTTGGAGCCGGGAATGTGGCAATGGAAGTTTCCTATGATACAGAATTTGTAAAAGAACTGTGTCTTCGGGCGGACAGGCACGGCCTTGCGGCAGGCATGGACGGGGAACGGGAGAAGCGGTTAGACCACGGGACGATGGTGCCGCTGTATTTTGTGAATCAGCACTGGACAGATTACAGGCTTGTAAGAATCGGGCTGTCCGGGCTGTCTCTGCGCAGCCATTATGAGCTTGGACAGTGCATCGGACAGACAGTAAACGCGCTTGGCAGGAAAACGGTTATCATTGCCAGCGGAGATTTATCGCACAGGCTGAAAGCGGACGGGCCTTACGGATATCAGAAAGAGGGCCCGGAATATGACAGGCGGGTAATGGAGGTTATGGGACAGGCGGATTTTAAGCAGCTGCTCGGATTTTCGGAAGATTTCTGCCAGAAAGCCGGGGAATGCGGGCACCGCTCGTTTACCATAATGGCCGGAGCGCTGGAGCATGAGAATGTGCATCCGCAGAAGCTTTCGTATGAAGGCCCGTTTGGCGTCGGGTACGGCATCTGTATGTATGAAATGGGAGATAAAGAGTAAGATTTTAATTAGGGGAAATTGCTGAGAGAAAGGAAGAGGCAGTTATGAGAAAGAATCATCAGGCACAGGAAGATGCCTATGTACAGCTTGCAAGAAAGACCATAGAAGAGCATGTCCGCACAGGAAAGCAAATCAAAGTACCGGACGGTCTGCCGGAGGAAATGTACCGTGAAAGGGCGGGCGTGTTTGTTTCGATAAAAGAAGAGGGCATGCTGCGGGGATGTATCGGTACGATTCAGGCGGTGCGTGCGTCCATTGCAGAAGAAATCATTTATAATGCAGTCAGCGCTTCGTCTAAAGACCCCAGATTTGTTCCGGTAGAGCCGCAGGAGCTGGACAAGCTTACAATCAGTGTGGATGTGCTCGGCGGCATGGAAAAAATTGATTCGCCGGATATGCTGGATGTGAAGCGCTACGGGGTTGTAGTGACAAAAGGATACCGGCGGGGGCTGCTGCTCCCGAACTTAGAGGGCGTGGATACCGTAGAAGACCAGATTGCAATTGCAAAGCAGAAAGCCGGAATCGGATATGCGGAAAAAGCGGAACTGGAAAGATTTGAGGTTGTCAGGCATTATTAAATCCGCAAGCATATGGAAATCAAAAGCTGACGGCGTCTGGCAAAAATCAGTATCCGGGCAGCTGCGAAAAGGAGGCAGAAAACAGGTATGAAAATAATCTGTGAAACCTGCATGCATCACTGCACTCTGGACGACGGGCAGTGGGGAGTCTGCGGGGCGCGTAAAAATGAAAACGGGCTGGTGAAATGTAAAAATTATGGAATGGTGACGGCACTGGCGCTGGACCCGATTGAGAAAAAACCGCTGAAAATGTTTTATCCTGGCAGCAAGATTTTGTCTGCCGGAAGCTTTGGATGTAATCTGAAATGCCCGTTTTGTCAGAACCATGAGATTTCCATGGTCAGACAGCATATGCCGGGAGCCGTATATCTTTCACCGGAGAAGCTGGCAGACAAAGCGCTGGAATACAAAAGGTCTGGAAATATCGGAGCAGCATTTACGTATAACGAACCGCTTGTCGGATGGGAATATGTACGGGATGCCGCCAGGCTCATAAAAAAAGCCGGAATGAAAAATGTACTGGTTACAAACGGCTCAGCTTCGCTGGAAGTGCTGGAAGAACTGCTTCCTTATATAGATGCAATGAATATTGACCTGAAAGGTTTCCGAAAAGAGTATTACCGGAAGCTGGGCGGAGACCTGGAAACGGTAAAAGCATTTATCGTACGGGCGGCGCAGCGGTGTCATGTGGAACTGACGACTCTGATTGTGCCCGGGGAAAATGACAGCGCAGCGGAAATGAAGGCGGAGGCGGAATGGATTGCAGGTATTCCGGTATGTTCTGATATCGATGCAAAAAATTCAGGTGCAGAGAAAAACAGAAAACAGATTCCGCTGCACATAACACGCTTTTTTCCGCGCTATCATATGACAGACCGCAGTGCAGCAGATGTTCAGGATATATACAGGCTGGCAGATATCGCGGGGAGATATCTGGACAATGTATTTGTGGGAAACTGCTGAGAAAGATACTCAAAAGTATTCCATGTTTCCAGTGCATCGTCCGGGGGCTTTCGGGATGCCAAAAATCCATTTAAAATCGCTTCGCGATGGGATTTTTGTACTCATGAATCACTTTCCTGCGTCCCGCACAGTAAATGTGCGGGACTATCTGAACTGTTACGCAATTACAACAAGGACGCACTGCACAAAAAAGAAAATTCTTGCAATCCACCTATTCAAATGGTATAATACATTTGTCTTCGAGTGCATTTCTACTAAAAGAGATGCTCTTTTTTGTTAAAATACATTCAATTAGAACAAGCGAAGAAAGCAGCTGCAGCGAATAAGCAGCCCGGACAGTTTCTGCTGTCTGAGACGGAATACAGATAAAAGGGGAGGAGCATATGTTAAAGAATGCAGTCTGGATAACCGGAGCAGAAGGAAGGCTTGGCTCTGCGCTGGTGGATCTTTTAAAGAAGGATACCGATAATAAAGTAGTCGGCACAGATATGGATGTAGATATTACAGATATGGAAGCGGTGGAGCAGTGCATGAAAGTGTACCGCCCGAATATTGTGATTAACTGTGCCAGCATTTCGGATGCGGAATACTGTGAGCAGAATATGGTAAAAGCGTTTAAAGTAAATGCGCTTGGGGCAAGAAACCTGGCGGCAGCATCCAGGAGCCTGAATGCAAAAATAATCCAGCTTTCTACGGATGATGTATTCAGCGGAAAAACCTCCGGGCACATTACAGAATTCGATATGCCGGACCCGCAGACGGTATACGGCAAGTCTAAGTATGCGGGAGAAAACTATGTGAAGGAATTAAATCCCAAACATTTAATCGTGCGCAGCTCCTGGGTGTACGGGGCAGCGAAAGAAGGCGCAAAAGAAGATTATTTTACATATGTTATCAGTCATGCCAGGAGCGATACGCCGTTTCAGGCGCCTCTTGACCGGATTGGAAGTCCTACCAGCGCGGATGTGCTCGCAGGGTTTATCTGCTGTCTTTTAGATAAAACAGAGTACGGCATCTATCACGCATCCTGTGAAGGCATGTGTTCCAGGCATGAATTTGCCACAGCCATTCTGGCTCTGTCAGGGTATGACACAAAGCTTGCGCAGGGATATTTTTCCGTAGAAAACAGAGGCAGGATTTCTATCCTTTTGGAAAACCTTATGATGAAGATGACAGAAATTTATACAATGCCCCAGTGGTTTGATGAACTGAAATCTTATGTTGAAAAGCACACAGAACAGAATTCAGCCGGGAGCTTAGCCGGAAGGTTTCAGCGCCAGTGAAAAAGGATGATTAAAAATGCAGAAATAAATGGATGGGAGAAGAAACATGCAGGAAGATGATAGCAGATTAGAGAAAAAGAAAATGGGGCTGACTACCCAGATTTTTATCGGTCTGATAGGAGGACTGATTTTAGGCGTAGTTTTGAATTTATGGATACCCCATTCTTATATCAGGGATGATATTGTCGTAGACGGCATCTTTTATGTGATAGGAAACGGCTTTATCCGGCTTATGAAAATGCTGGTAGTGCCGCTTGTATTTTGCTCTCTTGTATGCGGGAGTTCCGCGATTGGAGATACAAAGTCGCTTGGAAAAGTAGGCGGCAAGACGATTATGTTTTATCTGATGACGACGGCTCTTGCCGTAACGGTGGCGATTACGGTTGCTACAATTATCAGGCCGGGCGTCGGGCTGGATATGTCTTCGATTGAAACAGGAGAAACGGCTGTTGCTGAGAAAGTAACGGTTACCGATACGATTCTTAATATCATACCGGAAAATCCAGTCGGGGCGTTAGCAGACGGTACGATGCTGCAGATTATTCTGTTTGCGCTTCTAATCGGCGTGCTGCTTGCAAAAATGGGCGAACGGGCGGAGCTGATTGCGAATATTTTTAACCAGTGCAATGAGCTGATGATGGAAATGACAAATATGGTGATGAATCTGGCTCCGATAGGCGTATTCTGTATGATAGCGAAGACGTTTGCGAATCTTGGGTTTGACGCGTTTGTACCGCTTTTAAAATATATGGGCAGCGTTTTGCTAGGGCTGCTTTTGCAGTGTCTGGGTGTGTATATGATTCTGCTTATTATTTTCACAAGGCTTAACCCGGTGAAATTTATCCGGAAATTTTTCCCGGTTATGGCGTTTGCATTTTCTACTTCGACATCGAATGCAACGATTCCTATGAATATTGATACGCTGGAAGAAAAAATCGGCGTATCCAGGAAAATTTCATCTTTTACCATTCCGTTAGGGGCTACGATTAATATGGACGGAACTTCCATTATGCAGGGCGTGGCGGTCGTATTTGCGGCACAGGCGTACGGCATGCAGCTTGGTCCGACAGGCTATCTTACGGTAATAGCGACAGCAACGCTTGCGTCTATCGGTACGGCTGGGATTCCTTCTGTAGGCCTGGTTACGCTTTCTATGGTATTTACGGCAGTGGGAATTCCGGTGGAAGCAATTATGCTGATTATGGGCGTTGACCGAATTCTGGATATGGTCCGTACGGCTGTAAATATTACTGGCGACGCGGTATGTACTACGATTGTTGCGCATCAGAACGGGGATTTGGACCGGAATGTATTCAACAGAATGGAGGAAAGCAATGGCTAGAAAAATTCTGTGTATCCTCCTGTGCTGCATGCTGTGCTGTTTATCCGGCTGCGGGACGGCGCAGAAGGAGCCGGATAAACAGGAGGACATGCCTGTAAAGGCGGAAGATGTGCCGGAAATGAATGAGGGATTTTTGGATGAAATCAGGGAACGCGGCTATTTAAACGCAGGATGCAAAACAGATGTCCCAGGTCTGAGCTTTTATGATGAAGAAACAGATGTCTGGTCGGGCCTTGAGGTGGAGCTGGCTTACCAGACTGCGGCAAATATATTTGATGTTACCATTGATGAGGCGAAGAAGCAGAATCTGGTAAAATTTATAGGCGTGACGGTGGCCGACCGCGAGGAAAAGCTCGAAAACCGGGAAGCGGACTGTCTGTTTGCCACCTATACGATTACGGAAGAAAGAAAGCAGAAATTTGCATTTTCGGAAAGCTACTATACGGATTATATCGGACTGATGGTAAAGACAGCCGGGGAAAATCCGAATTCGCTTGGCAGCAGCGAGATTCGCTCGATTGCGGATTTGGATGGGAAGAAAATCGGCGTGGCTAAAAATGCAACGACGCGAAAGGCATTTTTAAACTATATGGATACGATGAATTCGGTGAAAACGGCGCCGCTTTTCTTTGAATATAAAAGTTATGAGGCGCTGTTTTCGGCATTGAAGAAAGGGGATATTGATGTAATGGCTGTGGATGTCAGTATTCTGAACGGATATGCGGACAGCTCTGCGAAAATATTAAGCGACCGCTTCGGCGGACAGCGTTACGGGGCAGCGGTGAGGAAGGAAAATGCGGCGCTGCTGGAATATGTGAATCAGGCGATAGGGCAGTAAACAGCGGCGGAATATTTATATTCCGCCTGTAGTCTGCAATGGTTCGGATAAATCTTTTGAAGGGCTGTTTTTCAGCGGATTTAGCAGCAATTATCTATTGCAATATTTTGTCAAATATAGTATAATCTTTCACAGACACAAATAATTCATTCAATAAGTGCAGAGAGGCACAGGAGTTCAGGTGAGTACAGACAAAGAAGGATTATATAATAAATTGAAAAAAATAGCCGGCATACCATGCCACAGAGTTTTCAAAGTATGTCTGTTTCTGCTTGGTATATGTATGATATCAGATTTTTGTCTGCACAACGATTCATTTTATGAAGAAAGCAGTCTGATAGCCATTATTGTACTGATATGGACATTTACAGTGTCATTCAGTGTTTACTGTATGGAACATTTTGGGGAAAGTTATTATGGAATACGCCGGGTGGATATATTACTGGCTGATTTAAAGCCGGAAGGGGCATATTATCTGACGGCATTAATCTTTATGGAATTAATTGCACTTATTTCTTCAACTTTTTTACAGTTCAGTATAACCATCATAGCGATTGCATTTCAGCAGACTTTTATCACGATTTACATCCTTATTTTAGTCATTGTGAAAACATCTTATACAAATACGTTAGAGCAGATACAGAAAGAAATAGAATCAAAGGTGGAAAGTGACTTGGAAGGATTATATTTACTAATGAAAGGGATTCCTGGAAGCATGGGAATAGAACGAAAAAACTGGCCTATGCTGTTTCGAATGGTAAAAGAACTGGATTATAATAATATCAGCAGCAGAGAACGGCTTTTGGAAATATTAATAAAAGTTTCAGAATTGATGGAGGAGGTTTTGAAACGTCATAAATGTTTTGGGTGTAAAGAGAAAATACCGCAGATTCGAAAGGAAATAAATAGTGTCGGTTATCAAATTGTAATAGATATTCTCGGAACAAAGATAAAAAAAGAAGTGGTGTTAGATTTTCTGAAACAGCTGATGAGGCAAAAAGAAATATCGCTGGAATTCAGGAGAGGTGTCATGATGGCACTGCTGGAGGAACTTACTCTGGATAATATTGTGATATCACAGGAACTACTGCGAACAGAAATGATATATCAGCGTGAATTGCAGATTTGGTGTGCAGTTTATAATGTTTATATGCAGGAATTTGATGGGGAGCAGTGGCGTCGGTCTGCATATACAGGACCTGCATTCTGTGAACTATATACAAATTGGGATGTTAATGATTCACAAAATGCAGTAGATGCATGGGAACAGATGCAGCAGGCTGGAGAGAAAATAACGTATGAACCTCTGTTTCAATACATATTTCCGAATGATGGAAAGGAGATATTATGAGTGATGTGCGGTTGCTGACATTATATAAACAGCATTATCTGGATGATTATAGCATAAGCATGAAGTCAAAAATTACATGCATCGGTTATTATGACGGACTGGATTTAATAAAAGCTGATAAAGAGTCAGTATTTGGAAATAAAAGTTTTCATAAAGATGTGGCAGATCTGATGGAAATATGGTATAGTACAGGTAAGAATGCCGAACAGCTGCCAGGCGGATACAGTAACCAGAATATTGGACTGTTTCGGCATAGCCCGGATAAAGAACGGGAGAAATATACAGCAGAATATTGGAATGGGGAAGCAAATCTGCCATTTTTTGCAGTGGCTTTTTTGAAACTCCGTAACAGTGAAAAATATAATGAAGCCGGTTTAAATATAGAGCGGGAGGCTTATAAGGATGAAATTGATTATATAAAGAAAATATGCATTGTACTGACATATTGTACGATTGATAATTCAGATTTGGTTGTTTTGCTGAAAAGCAATAGTATGACAAAGATGCAGAATACATTAGACAGAATTGATGCGATGGACGAAGTAATATATGTGCATTCTGTTTTAGGCATAGAAGAGGAGTATTTAAAAGATTGCAATGAAAGCAAAATGATAATAGACATATGGAAAAATACAAAATGCTTTATTGATGAACATGTAAATAGAATTGAACTGAATATGTCGGTGTGCGGAGGCACCAGCCAGTTGTCGGGCATTAAGAAAATACTGGATGGATGGCATGAACAATGGAATATAACAGGATATCAGAATGCGGTATATTCTTATACCGGAGGACATGGAAATATTAATATAAAGCTGTCAGGTACTGATATCCGCAGTCTGCTGGTTCTGCTGCTGCCGGAAGGATTTTCTACACATCAGAATCCCGCATATACAGATATTATATATAATATAGAGACCTCTCTTTTTATAACGGAGATATCGTGGAAGAAAGCAGCGGGTGATTTAGATAGCAGAGGAAAACAAAATACAGCCGTTTCTGTTCAAAGCGACAGATGCCGAAAACTGATTGAAAAATGCAGAAAATTTTGTAATAATGAAGAACTGAAAATACAGGATGAAAGCCTTTATTCTTATTATCAGGCATTGATTCAGACTTTGAATGCGCTGGATCAGTACGAACGTTTTTCAATGTCGAGGGATATTTTTGATACGATATATCCTTCTTTTTATATATTTGACAGAAAAATGGATGCAGCACTGACGGAGATGCAGAATGAATGGAATCCTGACAAAGCAGAGCGGTTGAAAATTATGATGCGGGAGTATCTGGAGTGTGTGAATTCGGTTGTATACCATACAATTCATACGGAACAGGTTTTTTTGATGATTCCAGGGTACAGCGGAACATCTTTTTCTATTCCGGCTAAACTGCATTTATTTTATTTATGGTTTGTTTATGCGGTTATAGATTTGCTGAATGACTGTGAAAAACTGCATAGCTGTATTGTGGTTCCGGTAATGGAATCCAGACCGAAAACAAGGTTTATTGGAATGGATTTTCATAACGAAGAAAAGCTGGTGCATATACGTCTGTCTCAGCGTTCTTTGTTTCAGACAGGCCCTCTGATGATAATACTTGCGCATGAAATGGCTCATTATATCGGGAGGAATATCCGTCTCCGTGAGCTGCGTCTGGATTGCCTGCTAAAAACAATGGCATATTATATTGCGGAGGCAGTCTGTCCTCAGGAGGATATAGGTGTTCCGGTTCAGGTGAAAAATCTGGAGATTTTTCAGTATATGAAGGAGAAGCTGAAATATGAAATTCAGATGCAGACGGCAAAGCTGTTTTCGAAAAAGAAAAAGCGGGAACTTCAAAACGGTTATTATGGAAAAGATATTCTGGGCCTGTTAATAAAGTGGTCAATTGATGTATTTAAAGAAGATGGAGAAGATGCGGCTGTATATCGGCTGATTCGTTCTGTATCAGAAGATATTCTCACTGAAATAAGGAAAAATGAAGCGGATTATGTACAAAACATGAAATTTGTTTATAGAATACAGCAGTATTTTGAATATAACAGAAAAATATGGCAGAATTCAGGTGTCATGCAGCAGATTGTAAGTGAGCTGTTGAGCATTTATCAGGAAGTCTTTGCAGATATGTCCGCGATTGCAATTTTGGGATGCAGCAGGGAGGAGTTTCAGAATGCATTTTTTGTTTCAGAAGGAAATAACTATGATTTCCCAATTGAAACACAGCAGGGGATTCGAGAGCAGATAGCAGATGAAGTCGTGTTTCAAAAAGGACAGAAAGACAGACATCAATGCGGGATAGGTGAGTCAATCTTTATGGATGATGATCATAAAATATCACAGGAAATGTTTTTAAAAGAAAATCTTCCAAGATATGTATGGGTAAATCAGCATATAAAAAAATATGCTAAGAAATGTTATAAAACTGTATTAAAGCGCTTGACAAAAAATCAGGCGTTATCAGAAGAGGTAAGACAGGTATACAGCCTTTTTAGAAGGCAGAATTCTGATTATGACCAAATCTTTGCATGTATTAGTAAGTGCATTGCAGTTTATAAAGATCTGGTAACACAAATTTATGTACAAAATTAAGGAGGGAATAATGAATGAAGCAGCTACTCAAAGAGAATACAAGGCATGTGAATACAGGAAATTCATCAAGCCGTGTTCCTAAAATGGAACGATGGAATTCCTTTTCAAGACACGCAAAACCAGGTGACGTATATAACCATAATCGAAATGTAATTGGAAAACTGAATCCAGAATTAGAGAAGATGAAAATATAAATCAGATTATTTAGTATGGCTGATGTAATCGTTCGGATTAGCAAGTCAGCTTACGATATGTTTAATTTGGCATATTTCATTTCCAGTACGTTTTTAACAGCTGAGGCAGATTATGTGGATCATAAAGTTTGGCATCCATTTAATCTGCTTCAGCTGTTTTTTAGCAGAGATAAAAAACACTTGCAAAATACCCGGTCGGGGTATATAATCTTCAAATAGAAAACGGTAATAGGAAGAAATTATGATGTAAATAATAAACATAAGGAGATAAAAGCATATGTCAGAAACCGAAAATACACCAGAAACATCCGGCTGCTGTTCACATAAAACGAAAGAGCGCACGCCGCAGGAATACAAAGACCTGCTCAACCGTTTAAGCCGGATTGAGGGCCAGGTGCGCGGGATTAAAGGAATGGTGGAACGGGATGCTTACTGCACCGATATTTTAGTGCAGGCAGCTGCTGTCAATGCCGCCATGAACAGCTTTAACAAGGCGCTGCTGGCAAATCATATCAAAACATGCGTTACAAGGGACATCCGTGAAGGAAAAGAAGAGACAGTGGATGAACTGGTAACAGTTTTGCAAAAGCTGATGAAATGAGGCGGATTATTGAAACAATTTGAAATAATTTGAAAAAAAGGTTAAAGGAGGCAGAGAGTTTTGGAACAGTATACAGTTACCGGAATGAGCTGCGCAGCCTGCAGTGCGCGGGTAGAAAAAGCAGTTTCAAAAGTGCCGGGTGTTACATCCTGTTCAGTCAGCCTTTTGACGAATTCCATGGGAATCGAAGGCACAGCTGATGCAGGAGCAGTGATAAAAGCAGTGGAAGAGGCCGGATATGGGGCATCGAAAAAAGGTACGGCAGACTTATCACAGGCACAGGGCACGCCGCAGAGCGAAGATGCGCTGGCAGACCGCGATACGCCGGTGTTAAAGAAACGGCTTTTTGCGTCGCTTGGATTTCTGGCTGTTTTAATGTACCTTTCAATGGGCCATATGATGTGGGGATGGCCGCTGCCGGATGCATTAAGTAAAAATCATGCTGCAATGGGGTTGCTACAGCTGCTTTTAACCGTTATAATAATGGTGGTGAATCAGAAGTTTTTTATCAGCGGATTTAAGAGCCTGTGGCACCGGGCGCCGAATATGGATACGCTTGTAGCGCTTGGCTCTTCAGCGGCGTTTGTGTACAGCACATATGCGCTGTTTGCTTTGACGGATGCGCAGATGCGCATGGACATGGACGGCGTGATGGCTTATATGCATGAATTCTACTTTGAGTCTGCCGCCATGATTTTAACGCTGATTACGGTGGGAAAAATGCTGGAAGCGCGTTCGAAAGGAAAGACGACGGATGCATTAAAAGGTCTGATGAAGCTGGCTCCAAAGACGGCGGTTCTGATTCGGGACGGACAGGAGGTAACGGTGCTGGCTGCTCAGGTAAAAAAAGGCGATATTTTTGTCGTGCGGCCCGGAGAGCATATTCCGGTCGACGGAATTGTATTAGAAGGCAGCAGTGCCGTGAATGAGGCGGCGCTGACAGGAGAAAGCATTCCGGCGGACAAAGCGGAGGGAGATACGGTGTCGGCGGCTACCGTAAACCAGTCCGGGTTTTTAAAATGCGAGGCATCGAGAGTGGGCGAGGATACCACATTATCCCAGATTATCCGCATGGTCAGCGATGCGGCGGCTACAAAAGCCCCGATTGCGAAGGCAGCGGACCGTGTGTCGGGCGTCTTTGTCCCGGCAGTCATGGGAATTGCTGCGGTAACGATTCTGGTATGGCTTCTGGCGGGAGAGAGTATCGGATTTGCGCTTGCCAGGGGAATTTCCGTGCTGGTGATAAGCTGTCCCTGTGCGTTAGGGCTGGCGACGCCGGTTGCGATTATGGTAGGAAACGGGGTCGGAGCAAAGAACGGGATTATGTTTAAGACAGCCGTTTCGCTCGAAGAGACCGGCAAAATAGAAATCGCTGTGCTGGATAAAACGGGCACGATTACAAACGGCACGCCGAAGGTTACGGATGTGATACCGGCAGAGGGTATTACAGAAGAAGAGCTTTTGTATCTGGCTTATGCACTGGAACAAAAAAGCGAGCATCCTCTGGCGGGAGCCGTGCTGGAATATGCTTCGAATAAAGGAATTAAAGCAGCGCAGGTTCAGGATTTCCAAGCCTTGCCGGGAAATGGACTGACAGCTGTACTGAAAGGA
Organism: uncultured Eubacterium sp.; assembly: GCA_947384955.1. Lineage (GTDB taxonomy): Bacteria > Bacillota > Clostridia > Lachnospirales > Lachnospiraceae > Eubacterium_J. The sequence continues at coordinate 33,954 of CANDJC010000011.1, forward strand.
GCGGCATTAGCCGGGGGAAATTACAGATTTATCAGCAGCCGGGCAGAGATTCCACAGCTGTTTATCCAAAAATCCGGGCAGCTGTCCGAAGAAGGCAAAACACCGCTGTTTTTTGCAAAAGACGGGCAGCTGACGGGGATTATCGCAGTGGCGGATATGATAAAAGAAGACAGCCCGGATGCGGTGAGGCAGCTGCAGAATATGGGAATCCGTGTCGTGATGCTTACCGGGGACAACGAACGGACGGCAAGAGCCATCGGCGCTCAGGCGGGAGTGGACGAGGTGATTGCAGGCGTGCTGCCGGACGGAAAGGAAAGCGTCATCCGCTCTTTTATGCAGCAGGGCAAAACAGCAATGGTCGGAGACGGCATCAACGATGCGCCGGCTCTTACAAGGGCGGATATCGGGATTGCTATCGGCGCTGGTACGGATATCGCGATTGACGCTGCCGATGTGGTATTGATGAAAAGCAGGCTGAGCGACGTGCCTGCGGCAATCCGTTTAAGCCGTGCCACGCTCCGCAATATCCATGAAAACCTGTTCTGGGCGTTTATTTACAATATTATCGGCATTCCGCTGGCAGCGGGTGTCTGGATTCCGCTGTTTCACTGGCAGCTGAATCCGATGTTTGGGGCGGCGGCAATGAGCCTTTCGAGTTTCTGTGTCGTGACGAATGCTCTGCGCCTGAACCTTGTGCCGGTTCATGATGCCGGTAAGGATAAAAAAATAAAAAGTAAAAGTGTTAAGAAAAAGGACGTGCGCAAGGAAGAGATACAGAAAGAAGAAATGCAAAAAGTAAAAATGCACAAAGAGAATAGGAAGGACGTGCAGAAGGAAGAAGCAGAAAGAGAAAGGGTTCACAGAGAAGAGATACAGAAAGAAGAAATACAGAAAGAAGAAATACAAAAAGTAAAAATGCAAAAAAAAGAAATGCAGAATGATGTAATACAGGAAGAAATCAGAAAAATGGAGGAAAAAAGAATGGAAAAGACAATGAATATTGAAGGAATGATGTGCGGTCACTGTGAAGCAAGGGTAAAAAAATGCCTGGAAGCACTCGCGCAGGTGGATGAAGCAGTCGTAAGCCATGAAGCGGGGACAGCGGTTGTGAAGCTGAATGGCGATATTTCAGATGATATCCTGAAAAAAACGGTGGAGGACCAGGATTACAAGGTGACAGGAATTCAATAAGAAGCAGACGAAAAGTGATAGTCCGCTTTCCGGCTTTTCAGGAAGTATGCGGACAGTCAGTGAATGGAATTGTTAGGATTTGGGAAGCCGGTAACAGCTGAGAGAGCGTGTTTGAAAACGGCATTTTGTAAGGAAGCTTTTTAATTACAAAATGCAGTATCAGACACGCTTAAGGTGTTTCAATATAAAAGCATCATGGCTTGCGGAATGGAAGATAAGGGAGGAGTAACGGCATGCATGATAAAATGACCAGGAAAGACATTGCACGTATGGAGGAGGAAATAGAATACCGTAAGCTGGTGGTACGCAAAGAGGCACTGGAAGCGGTTAAAGAAGCGCGGGCACAGGGAGACCTGAGCGAGAATTTCGAATACCATGCGGCGAAAAAAGATAAAAATCAAAACGAAAGCAGAATCCGTTATCTGGAAAGAATGATTAAGACGGCGCAGATTATCGAAACCGATTCAAAAGCCGATGAAGCAGGGCTGGATAATACCGTAACGGTATACTTTGAAGAAGACGATGAAACAGAGACATTCAGACTGGTAACAACAGTCCGGGGGAATTCGTTAAAAGGGATGATCAGCATTGATTCCCCGATGGGAAAAGCGATACTCGGACATAAAATCGGAGACCGGGTAACGGTAAAGGTTAATGAAAATTATAGTTATGATGTGATTATAAAAAATATCGAAAATACCGTAGATGACGGGACAGACAGTCTCAGGAAGTTCTAAATGCAGCTTATTCAGAAAGGAGTACCCCAAATGAGTAAAATCAAACGTCTTTCGGCAGTATGTTTCTGTTTTCTGTTTTTATTAGCGGGATTTGGAATGTGTTCACCGACAGAAACCGCAGCAAAATCGCTGAATCTGAATCAGATTGAGCAGAAATTTGCGCAGGCAGTAAAAAACGGCGAGCACACGATTCGTTTTACGGCGCCTGCAAATCTGACGACGGCACAGATACAGAATGCGCTTTCAGAAGCTGCCAAAAGCCAGAACCGGCTGTTAGCGGGCAGTGTGCAGTTCCGCAAGCAGACAAACAGCGCCAGCGCAGATGCAGAATACACGATTCAGCTTTCGGATGATGCGCTGATGAAAATAAAACGGCTAAAATCAGAATCAGCTGCAAAAAAAGCGGCGGCAAAGGCACTGAAAAACAGAAAATATTCTACAAACTATTACAGTGATACTTCTTATTATCATATATTTGTAAAAATGCTTCAGCAGCACCCGGAGTATAATTATAATACAGTGATTTGGAGAAATACAAACGGAGCATTCGGATACCACCGCGGAGACGGTATTACGAAAAAGCAGCAGGAGACAAAGGGGAAAGCGGCAGACAAGTCGGCAGATGAGGCGGTCAAAGCATGCATCAAATCCAATATGTCCGATAAACAGAAGGCAAAGGCGATTCATGATTATCTGATTAAAAACTGCAGCTATGACGACAGCATATCGCTGGCCGAAAAGAAATACAACGATGCTTTTACCGCATACGGTGCGCTGGTAAACGGCTCTGCGGTCTGCCAGGGATATGCCGCGGCATTTAATCTGATGGCGCAAAAATGCGGGCTGCAGTCAATGACAGTCTGCGGGACATCCAGGGGTGTTGCGCATGCCTGGAATTATGTGAAAACCGGCAGCAAATACCGCTATACAGACTGTACCTGGGATGATACGGATGGGAAAAAGATTCGTTATGAATTTTTTAATGTGACAGAAGAAAAAATGCGCCAGAACCATGTATGGAACGCGGCGGATTTCCCGAAGGAGGATATCAAATATTCGAAATATCTGGCCGGGCTGTAAATCGAAAATATGAAGGAGAAAAATTTGAACAGGGTACTTTATCATGGTTCAGACCATGTTGTCGGACAGCCGGAATATGGTAAGGGAATGCGTACAAATGATTACGGAAGAGGATTTTACTGTACACAGAATCTGGAACTTGCGAAAGAATGGGCATGTGCAAAACAAAAGGATGGCTATGCCTGTATTTATGAGATGGATTTTTCCGGCCTGGATATTTTGAACCTGAATGATTCGCGATATCACATTTTAAACTGGCTGGCACTGCTTGCAGATAACAGGACGTACTGGCAGAACGGGAGTATTGCACAGGAGGCAAAGCTGTATCTGAAAGAACATTTTCTGATTGATATTTCCAGATATGATATTATAACCGGATATCGTGCAAATGACTCTTATTTTTCATTTGCTCAGGATTTTGTAGCAGGGACGATTTCGCTTCAGAAGCTTTCGCAGGCAATGAGATTTGGAAACCTGGGAGAACAGATTGTTTTAAAAAGCAGAAAGGCATTTGACAGGATACGGTATCTTGGCAATGAGTCTGTCAGGGCAGACGAATATTATCCGAAAAAAATGCACAGAGAAAGGGAAGCCAGAAAAGATTACCGTAATGCAAAGAGGGAAACGTCTTATATGAATGAACTGTTTATGCTTGATATTATGAGGGAAGGGATACAAAATGATGATGCGCGCTTACGATGAAGATTATGTAACGTATGCGCAGCGTATTCTGGGTGATATGCTGGATTTTGCAGTAAATACGCTGGAATTTGATGCGGATGAATTTTTTACGATGTTTCAGATATCAGGCATGGCATATCAGTTTGAACGGGGGAATCCTTCTTATGTCGCAGGAAAAACGGGGTGTGAGCTGGCAAGAGAGGTTCTCAGGGAAAGCGGACTGGGCGAACCGGAAAAACCGGATGTCATGTATCTGGACAAATCCCCGGAATACTGGGCTGGCTGGGCATTAGCGTTTTATCAGTGGTATACGGGAAGGACTTTTAAAAGAATTCACAGGGCAGTTTCCATAGACACAATTCTGTGTATGTACGCCGCACTGCATGAAGCGGATATTATGAAATTTGTATCCGTGATGGATGAAAAGCTGCAGGAATATTATACCGAAACGAATCTGAGGCGCCTGCGCGGTTTTGCCGGAATGTCTCAGGAGGAACTCGCGGAACGCTCAGGCGTTTCGCTGGCTGAGATACAGCTTTGGGAGACTGGGGTGAAGGATATTCAAAAAGCCCGGGCGGGCAGTGTCTGGAGGCTGGCAAGGGCCCTGAGCTGTACGTGTGAGGATTTGCTGGAATTATAGAATGCGCAGACGGCTTGAGAATATTCGGTCAAAAGGAGAATCAGCGGAGCAGACAGACGGAACGGCTGGCTTTGGGAAGGTTTGGTCAAAAGGAGAATCAGCGGAGCAGACAGACTGTATGGACGATTTGGGTCAGAAGACGAATCAGCGGGGCATTCAGGCTGCATGGCTGGATTTGAGAATGCTTCAGATATAAGGAGGAATACTGCATGGCTGGATTTTATCTTGCTGTAGGTGAGGAATTTTTTGATAATCTGCGCAGGTCAGGATGCTATTATGTGGACAAAACAGAACTGATTTATGACATAGCAGCTCCGGGAGGCCCGAGGGTAACGCTGTTTACCAGGCCGCGGCGTTTTGGAAAAACACTGACTATGAGCATGCTGCAGAGTTTTTTTGATATTACAAAAGACAGCAGGGATGTATTTGAAGGGCTTGCGGTTACCAGACATGAGGCGTTTTGCAGAGAGTGGATGAATCAGTATCCGGTGCTGTTTCTTTCACTCAAAGATGTGGCGGGGCTGGATTTTGAAAATGCATATGCGATGCTGAAAGCAAGAATTGCGGATTTATGCAAAAAGCATTTTTATCTGGCAGACAGCGAAAAGGTCAATGCCCCGGATAAGCGGATTTTTCTAAGCCTCTGTGAGGGGCAGGCATCGAAAAGCCAGGTGAAAGATTCCCTCCTGCTTCTTACCCGCATGATGTATGCGCATTATGGCAGGCCGGTGATTCTTCTAATGGATGAGTATGATGTGCCTCTGGCAAAGGCATATGATGCGCTAAAAGACGCGCCGGAATATTACACACAGATGCTGGATGTGATGCGGGCGATGATGAGCAGTGCTTTTAAGACAAATGAGTATCTGAAGTCTGCCGTTATCACAGGATGCCTGCGGATTGCGAAGGAGAGTATTTTTACAGGTGTAAATAATTTTAAGTCTTATTCTATTCTGGACAGCCGTTTTAGCAGCAGCTTTGGCTTTACAAGGGATGAAGCAGAAGCGCTTCTGAAGGCAGCCGGATTCGCAGATAAAATGGATCTGATAACAGACTGGTATGACGGATATGTGTTTGGGAACTGCGAAATATTCTGCCCCTGGGACGTTGTAAACTTTGTATGGGATTTGATGAAGGAGCCGGATAAGCAGCCGGATAATTACTGGAAGCATACAAGCGGAAACGATATCCTGTATTCCTTTGCCCGGAATACGGAATTTGAGATATCAGAAAAATTAGAAACGCTTATGAACGGAGGCATCATTTTTCAGACGGTATCCGATGAACTGGTATATAACAGGCTGTCTGAGAAAGAGGAGCATTTATGGAGCGTGCTGTTTATGACAGGCTATCTGACGAAAGCGCAGAAACTGGAACATGGAAGAACGGTTCATTTAAAGATACCGAATGCAGAAATTGCCGAAATTTTTGAAGAGACTGTTGTAGAATGCTTCAGGGATACGGCAGACCGCGGGCTGCAGAAACAATTGCTGGATGCTCTCTGGAACAGGCAGGAACAGGAGGCGTCGCGTATAATTTCCGAGCTGCTCTGGGATACAATCAGTTATCATAATTATCATGAAAATTATTACCATGCGTTTTTAACGGGACTGTTTGCAGGCCAGCCTTATGCAGTAAAATCCGACCAGGAAAACGGGCTCGGTAGAACGGATATTGTGATAAAAGACCGAAAAAACAGGCGTGCCGTTATCATAGAGGCAAAAAAGGCAGATTCAGAAGCCGCTATGGAAAAAGAATGTATGCGTGCAAAAAAGCAGATAGCAGAAAAACAGTACGCCAGAGGGTTAAGCGGATTTAAAAGCATTATCTGCTATGGAATTGCATTCTATCAAAAGACTGCGATGGTAAGGCTGCTGGAATGACAGTCTGGCATGCCATTCTCAGAGAAATGCATTGTATGAAAAAACTGTGATGATTAAGGCTGCTGGAATAACGGTTTGGCGTGTCATTCTCAGAAAAATGCGGTTATTTATATTGGAGGTATCATATGCTTACAGTGATTTATGGAGATGCCAGCGGCAGTATTTACAACACAAGTGTCTATTTTAAAAATACGTATGAGCCGGAATGGCTGGAAACAGAACTGGCGAAAAAAATTATCCGGGATATTGACAGCTCGGAGGTTTTAAGCGGCGAATGCATCAGCAGCCCGGTTCTTGGTCAGATTCCCCCGGAACGGCTGTCCGGCGGTACAAAAACGCTGCTGCTGATGCTGAATGAGCCGGATAAAATATTCAATGCATCCACCTGCGGGGATAACTGTGCGAAATGGATACTGGAAATAGGGAAACGCCAGGATGTTACCATTAATCTGCGTCATTTAATGGGATTTGGAAAAGATACAGAATTTGAAATACGGATAGAAAACAGCGGTGAAATTGTACATTCTATGAAAGAGCTGATACCTATAGCCAGCAGATATCTGCAGGAAATGAAACAGGAGTAATGATGAATGAAAGGTGCATACAGGGTTGTTGTAGAGACCAGAAAAATAAAATATGATTTCTGCATAAAAAGAAATATTACGATTTTTACAGGAGACAGCGGTTCAGGAAAAACCGTGCTGATTGACCTGATTCGTGAATACAGAAGATATGGCTCTGACAGCGGTGTTTCCATTTCCTGTGCCTGCAGCTTAAGAACCCTGGATAACGAAGACTGGGAATATCAGCTGAAAGGAATTTCTCAAAGTATCATATTTATTGATGAAGGGAACCGTTTTCTCGTATCGAAAAAATTTTCAGACCTGGTCATAAAATCAGACAATTATTTTGTATTTGCCACACGTGAAAAGCTTTCGATGCTTCCATACAGTATTCATGAAATTTACGGTTTCCGCAAATCCGGCAGATTTCGGAATGCGAAGCAGACATACAATGAAATATATCATTTGTATGGGGAAATATCAGAAACAGAAGGAATAGAACCGGCATTCGTGATTACGGAAGATTCAAATTCCGGATATGAATTTTTTTTAAAATTAGCAAACCAGAAAAATATAACATGTATTTCAGCAAAAGGTAAATCAAATGTGATAAAAAGCCTTATTGAAAACAGATATACAGAAGGAAAAAAACTGCTGATAGCCGATGGTGCTGCATTTGGTTCAGAAATAAAGGATGTCAGTGAATATATATCTGTAGATAGCGATACCATACTATATGCACCAGAATCTTTCGAATGGCTTCTTCTTTCGGCAAATGCATGTCCAAATGTGAATAGTTCGCAGATAATCAGATGTCCGGAAAATGTTATTGACAGTAAAGAATATGCGAGCTGGGAGCAGTATTTTACAAAATTTCTAACAGAACAGACAAAAGAAGACCCGGTCTGGCGCTATTCGAAGAAAAAGCTGTCAAAAGCATATCTGTCTGAAAAAGTATTGGGTGCTGTCAAAAGATTTATGAAGTTAATAATCTGGGACTAATCAAAGCTGCAATACCGACAAAAATCTGCCTTAGAGTTAGGTATTAAGGAAGAAAAAACCGTGCATACTGTCTGTGGAGGTATTTTTATGAAACGGACACTCAGCACGGTTTTTATGATATGTATCATTACAGCGGCAGGATTTACACTGCATAAGGCTACACTCAACCGCACCAGCCAGGGCTGCATTCAGCTCAATGATTTTTATCATCTAAAAGACAATACCGTCGATTTGCTCTGCATCGGCAGCAGTCATGTATATTACAGCATACATACCTGCAGGCTGTACGACCAGCATGGAATCGCAAGCTATCTTTTAGCATCTCCCGGGCAGCCGGTCTGGCTCAGCTACTATTTTCTGGAAGAGGCATTAAAAACACAGTCGCCGCAGCTTGTCATCTTTGACGTCTGTACCCTGTACCGCAAAGACAGCGAAGCAGGCGCAGCATCCTGGCCCAGCCTGATAAGCATGAAACCTTCCGCTTCAAAATGGAAAGCAATCCGCGCGGTAAACCAGGAGAAAAAACAGTTAGACACCATCGCGGCTTTCTTTTCGTTTCCTTATTACCATACACGCTATGCGCAGCTTGACAGGCAGGACTATGAGAATACAAAAAAAGTCAGATACAACGGCTATTTTCCGAGCTTTGAGCGGATATCCGGGCAGGAACTGGCAGAATGGCAGCAGATTGACAGAAGCAGCTTCGATAAAGCGGAACCTGTCAGCGAACAGACAGAACTGTATTTCCGCAAACTGATAGAACTGTGCCAGGCCAGAAATCTCCCTCTCGTGCTTGTCAATGCTCCCTATTTAAATCAGACAGAGGAAAAGCAGCAGGCTTATAATTACATCCGCATGATTGCAGAAGAATATGGCGTCCCGTTTCTCGACTGCAATTATATAGAAGAAATCCAGATTGATTATGAAAAAGATTTGCTCGAGCCTTCGCATCTGAATTATTATGGAAGCATCAAATACACAGATTACCTTGCAAAATATCTGCAAAAATATTACACCCTCCCCGACAGGCGCGCAGATTTGCGGTATCAAAACTGGGAACAGACCAGCAGAAAATTCCGACATACAGAATTATACGGAAGGGCGTTAAAGCAGATTCAAACATTATCAGAATACAGGCAGGCGCTGAGCCGGCTGGATGACTGCGTGGCAGTGCTCTACAGAAACCCGGGCGGGAAAGCAGCTGTATATGAAAACGGAAAACAGATTTTTACAGGCAGGGAAGGAACGGATTATTTCTGGCATAGTGACCTCGGATATTCCGACCTGGCTCTTCAGTGTGTTTCTGGGAAGCTGACAGTCATGATTGACAAAGAGCCGTATGCGTTTGTGAATCAGGGAGTAAATATGATTGTTTATGATAAAGTGGCAAAACGGGTAATAGATGCAGCCGGGTTTGATGCGTATACAGAGAAAGCTGTCAGAAAAAGGATATCATAGGTGGTTTTTTTATGGCCTCTCCCGGCGTCCGAGAGGCCACTACCCCCACTTCCCTCTAAAAAAAATCTTCCTTCCCCGCTTTCGATTCTTTGCAATTCTCAAAAAAGGTTGAAAAAATCCCCCTGATATGGTAAACTCTTCACAATTTAAAATCCATACACCCACAAGAATGACAAAAAAAGACCTCCCTCTTTTTTTTGCCACCAAGAAAGGACGAAGATGATATGAAAGCTTTTCTAATACTTGAAGACGGACGCGTATTTGAAGGAACAAGCATCGGTTCACAGCGGGAAGTCATCAGCGAGATTGTATTCAATACATCCATGACCGGATATCTGGAAGTGCTCACAGATCCGTCCTATGCCGGACAGGCAGTTGTCATGACCTACCCGCTGATAGGAAATTACGGAATCTGCTTCCACGACATGGAATCTGCAAAACCGTGGCCGGACGGATTTATCGTCAGGGAATTATCCAGAATGGCCAGCAATTTCCGCTGTGAAGGCACCATACAGAACTTTCTGGAAAAACACGATATACCGGGCATTGCAGGAATCGATACCCGCGCTCTGACAAAGCTTTTGCGGGAAAAAGGCACAATGAACGGCATGATTACGACAAAAGAGCCTGGCAGCATAGAAGAGATTACCGCAAGGCTGAAAGAATATACGGTCGGAAACGTGGTGGATAAAGTAACCTGCAGGCAGAAAAAGGTATTCGAAGGCAAAGGATTTCACGTGGCCCTGATGGATTTCGGAGCAAAAGACAATATAGCAAAATCCCTGAATGAACGCGGCTGCTCCGTAACGGTCTATCCGGCCGGAACGAAGGCGGAAGAGATACTTGCAGACGCACCGGATGGCATTATGCTTTCAAACGGTCCCGGCGACCCGAAGAGCTGCACAGGCATCATTGAGGAAATTAAAAAACTGTATAAGACGGATATCCCGATTTTTGCAATCTGCCTGGGACACCAGCTGATGGCTCTGGCAAACGGAGCCGATACGCATAAATTAAAATACGGGCACCGCGGCGGCAATCATCCGGTGAAGGATTTAGAAACCGGAAGAGTTTATATTTCTTCCCAGAATCACGGCTATGTCGTGGATACGGAGAAACTGGATAAATCAGTCGCGGTACCGGCATTTATCAATGTCAATGACGGCACGAATGAGGGGCTGAGGTATACAGGAAAAAAGATACTGACTGTGCAGTTTCATCCGGAAGCATGCCCGGGACCGGGGGACAGCGCATTTTTATTTGACAGATTCATTCAGATGATGGGAGGGGACAGATAATGCCAAAAAGAGCGGATATTAAAAAAGTATTAGTTATCGGGTCCGGGCCGATAGTTATCGGACAGGCAGCAGAATTTGATTATGCCGGAACGCAGGCATGCCGTTCCCTGAAGGAAGAAGGTCTGGAAGTATGCCTGGTCAATTCCAATCCGGCGACGATTATGACGGATAAAAATATTGCGGACCAGGTGTATATTGAGCCGCTGACAGCAGAGGTCTTAAAACGCATTATTAAAATCGAAAAACCGGACAGTGTGCTGCCGACTCTTGGCGGACAGGCCGGGCTGAATCTGGGTATCGAGCTGGCGGAGTCCGGGTTTTTGGAGGAAAACGGCGTAAAACTTATCGGAACGACAGCGGAAACAATCAAAAAAGCAGAGGACAGGCTCTTATTTAAAGAAACAATGGAAAAAATCGGGGAACCGGTTGCGCCGTCCCTGGTTGTAGAGGACGTGCAGAGCGGTATCGATTTTACAAATACAATCGGCTATCCGGTAGTGCTGCGTCCGGCCTATACGCTTGGCGGCAGCGGAGGCGGGATTGCGCATAACGAACAGGAGCTGACAGATATTTTAAAGAACGGACTGCGGCTTTCACGGGCGGGCCAGGTGCTGGTAGAGCGCTGCATCGCGGGCTGGAAAGAAATCGAATACGAAGTGATGCGGGATGCGAACGGCAACTGCATTACCGTATGTAATATGGAAAATATTGACCCGGTAGGCGTGCACACCGGAGATTCGATTGTTGTCGCGCCGTCCCAGACGCTGGGGGATAAAGAATACCAGATGCTGCGCTCTTCCGCTTTGAACATTATTTCGGAGCTGAATATTACAGGCGGATGCAATGTACAGTATGCATTAAAACCGGATTCCTTTGAATACTGTGTTATTGAGGTCAATCCAAGGGTGAGCCGCTCGTCCGCGCTGGCGTCCAAAGCGACCGGATATCCGATTGCCAAAGTGGCGGCTAAAATAGCGGCAGGCTATACGCTCGATGAAATCAAAAATGCCATTACGCATAAAACATATGCCAGCTTTGAACCGATGCTTGATTACTGTGTGGTCAAGCTGCCAAGACTGCCTTTTGATAAATTTATCACCGCAAAACGCACACTGACAACGCAGATGAAAGCAACCGGAGAAGTGATGAGCATCTGCAATAATTTTGAGGGTGCACTGATGAAAGCGCTGCGCTCTTTAGAGCAGCATACAGACAGCCTGATGTCGTATGATTTTTCAGATTTATCAGAAAAGGAGCTGTTAGAGCGTTTAAAGACGGTCGATGACCAGCGGATTTTTGTCATTGCACAAGCGCTGCGCAGGGGTATTAACTATAAAGCCATTCACGAAATCACAATGATTGACGAATGGTTTATTGATAAAATTGCAATTCTTGTGGAAATGGAACAGCGTCTGCAAAAGGAACCTCTGACTGCAGAGCTGCTAAAAGAGGCGAAGCGTATCGAGTTCCCGGATAACGTGATTGCATCGCTGACTGGAAAGACGGAGCGGGAAATCCGGGACATGCGCTATGAAAACGGCATTACGGCGGCATTTAAAATGGTGGATACCTGTGCGGCTGAATTTGAGGCTGCTACGCCGTATTATTATTCTGTATTCGGCAGCGAGGACGAAGCGGTGAAAACACAGGGCCGCAAAAAAGTGCTTGTACTCGGTTCCGGCCCAATCCGTATCGGGCAGGGTGTGGAATTTGATTACTGCAGCGTGCATGCGGCGTGGGCGTTTTCAAAAGCCGGGTATGAAACGATTATCATTAACAATAACCCGGAAACAGTCAGTACAGATTTTGACATTGCGGACAAGCTGTATTTTGAACCGCTGACACCGGAAGATGTAGAAAACATTGTCAATATCGAAAAACCGGACGGCGCTGTGGTGCAGTTTGGCGGACAGACCGCGATTAAACTGACCCAGAGCCTGATGGAAATGGGAGTGCCGATTCTGGGTACGGCCGCGGAAGACGTGGATGCCGCAGAAGACCGGGAGCTGTTTGACCAGATTTTACAGGAAACGCAGATTCCGCGTGCGGCAGGCAGAACGGTATTTACGGCAGAAGAAGCAAAAGAAGCGGCAAATCATCTGGGCTATCCGGTCCTGGTACGCCCTTCGTATGTGCTGGGCGGACAGGGAATGCAGATTGCTTATTCGGATGAGGAAATCGAAGAATTTATGGCGATTATCAACCGCTATTCCCAGGAACATCCGATTCTGGTCGACAAATACCTGATGGGCAAGGAACTGGAGGTGGATGCGGTCTGCGACGGGACAGACATTCTGATTCCGGGCATTATGGAACATATCGAGCGCACTGGCGTCCATTCCGGGGACTCCATATCCGTATATCCGGCCCCGACAATCAGCGATACTGTCCGGAACAAAATTGCGGAGTATTCCAGAAGGCTTGCGAAAGCGCTGCATGTAAAAGGGCTGATTAATATCCAGTTTATCGCCGTCGGAGAAGAGGTATATGTGATTGAAGTCAATCCGCGTTCTTCCAGGACGGTTCCTTACATCAGCAAAGTAACCGGAATCCCTATTGTGGACCTGGCGACAGAAGTGATTATCGGAAAGAAAATTACGCAGCTTGGATACCAGCCGGGGCTGCAGCCGAAAGCGGATTATTTTGCCATTAAAATGCCGGTATTTTCTTTTGAAAAAATCCGCGGGGCAGAAATCAGCCTCGGACCGGAAATGAAATCTACAGGAGAATGCCTGGGTATTGCAAAAACCTTTGATGAAGCCTTATACAAAGCATTCCTCGGAGCCGGAGTCGTGCTTCCGAAGCATAAACAGGTGATTATTACCGTGAAAGATGCGGACAAGCCGGAAGCAGCAGAAATCGGAAAACGGTTTGAGTCGCTTGGCTATAAAATTTACGCAACGCGCAGCACGGCAAAATTTCTGGAACAGCACGGCGTGCATGCGCTGCGGGTGAAAAATATTCATCAGGAATCTCCGACGATTATGGATTTGCTGCTCGGGCATAAGATAGACCTTGTGATTGACACGCCGACCCAGGGCCGGGACAAGGGCCGGGACGGATTTTTGATACGGCGCGTGGCGATTGAAACGGGGGTAAACTGCATTACGGCCATGGATACGGCAAGGGCGCTGGTGCAGAGCCTGGAGACGGCGCATGAAGAGATGACAATGGTGGATATTGCGAAAATCTGAGGCTGTTTTAGGATATTGCTGCGGGCAGGGCGGCAGGGAAAGATGGGTAACTGATAGCAGGAAGCTGTTTTTTCGGGACGCCGGAGGGAGGAACTGTTTCCTTTCGGATGTTCCGCTTCCAAAAAGCAGATTCTGCACCTTGGGATGGAAAGGAAAACTTTGATTGACCTGATCAGGTTTTTTATGTTAGGATAAATGGAAGCTGGATGAAGCAGGCTGAATGAGAGTTTAATTTTGGGGAATCAGGGGGTGCTGGTATGTCAGTACAGGAACAGGCTGTGCAGATGATTCATCATCTGTCGGACGATAATGTGAGGTATCTGATTGATTTTATGAAAAGGTTTATGCTGCCGGATAAAGAGGAGCAGATGAATCGTTCAGAAGCCGGCCAGATATGCGATGCGAATTTTATGCAGGAATTGGAGACGATGAGAATAAGGGCAGAACGATATTTTCCAAAAGAATTTGATGCTGGCAGAATCTGGGAGGAGGCAATGGATGGTAAATACAGCGGTACTGATTGATGCAAACGTTATATTAGATTACGTGGCTTCCAGAGAACCTTATTACCGTGAGGCTTATGAGATTATGGAGCTATGTTATAGAAAAAAAGTCCAGGGTTATCCTGCGTTTCATTCTGTTTCAATCATCTGGTATACGCTTCGAAGATTTCTTCCAGAGCATCATGAAAGAAGGCTGTGGCTAAGAAAAATCCTTCAGGTTGTAAGAGTGACCGGTGCCAGCCATGAAGAGATTGTGAAGGCAGTTGAAATGGAAGATTTTAAAGATCTTGAAGACTGCCTGCAGTATAAATGTGCAGAAACAGTCCATGCACAGTATATTATAACAAATAATGTGAAAGATTTTAAAGAATCTGCAATTATGGCAGTCACTCCGGCAGAGTTTTGTAAACTGATAAAAAAATAAGGTAATAGATTTAGAACGCAAGGGCATAACCGGAAGCTATTTCACAAACTCTTCTACAATACATTCATGCTCTTTCGTTTTTTTATCATAATTCACTCCCGCCAGAATCAGATTCCCATGATATTCCTCCAGACTCCTGCAATATTCTTTTCTTTTTATCTGTTTCAGATCACCCCATGCGCTTTGATTCCATTTTAGTTCCACAACAAAAGCCGGTTTATCTGGAAAAGGCTTTCTCGGAAGAAACACCAAATCTGTAAACCCCTTTCTGCCGGCAGACGCGCAGGAGCAAAACTTTTCGAAAAACTGCAATTACATGTGGCAAACGTCTCTCAAAAGTGCTATGATAAATTTGTCTGAGAAATCCAGGCAAATAGAAAAAAGGAGAAAAAACTATGCCATTTATTGATTCCAAAATCACAATGAAGGTATCCGGGGAAAAGAAAGAGGCGATTAAATCGGAACTCGGACAGGCCGTTTCTATTTTAAGCAAGCCGGAGAGTTTTCTTATGATAGGATTTGACGACGAATACTGTCTGTATATGGGAGGCTCCCAGTTAGAAAAAGGCGCGTTTGTTTCTGTCAGCCTGTTTGGAAACGCATCCAGTGCAGCTTATGAGAGAATGACTGCTGAAATCTGCCGCATTTATGAAAAACATCTCGGCATACCGCAGGATAAAGTATATGTAGCCTATTCCGGCATCAGTGACTGGGGCTGGAATGGAAAGAATTTATAACATGTGAAAAGGAGAGGAATCACAGATGAAAAAGATGGAAGATTATGTAAGAGCAATACCGGATTTTCCAGAACCGGGCATTATATTTCGGGATGTCACAAGCGTGCTTCAGGATCCGGAAGGGCTGAAACTGGCGATTGATTCTATGACAGGGCTTTTGGACGGCACGGAATTTGATGTCATTGCAGGCACGGAGTCAAGAGGCTTTATGTTCGGAGTTCCGATTGCGTATCAGCTCGGAAAAGGATTTGTGCCGGTACGTAAAAAAGGCAAGCTTCCCTGTGAAACGGTTTCCGCGAAATATGACCTGGAATACGGCTCTGCTGAAATTGAAATGCACAAGGATGCGATAAAGCCGGGACAGAAAGTAGTTCTGGTAGATGATCTGATTGCTACCGGAGGAACGCTTGCAGCCAGCATTCAGCTGATAGAGCAGCTTGGAGGAGAGGTTGTAAAGGTGATTCTTCTTATGGAACTGGCCGGTCTGAAAGGCAGGGAAAAGCTGGCAGGATACGAGGTGGCATCTGTAATTACATATGAAGGTAATTAAATACGAAGGTAATTAAATACCTGAAAAACTGCAGTATAAAGGAAAAATAAAATGATTGAAAAAATGTTTCACTTACAGGAGAATCAGACAACCGTACGGACAGAAGTGATTGCCGGTATTACAACTTTTATGACGATGGCCTATATACTGGCTGTCAATCCAAACATGCTCGCAGTGGCCGGCATGGATGCGACGGCAGTGCTGATTGCAACGTGTCTGGCATCTTTTGTAGGAACGATATGCATGGCTCTTATGGCTAATTATCCGTTTGCATTAGCGCCGGGCATGGGACTGAATGCTTATTTTGCATATACTGTCTGCGGCAATATGGGATATGACTGGCGGGTAGCGCTGGCGGCGGTCGCAGTAGAAGGTATTATTTTTATTATTCTGTCACTGACCAATGTGCGGGAAGCGATATTTAATGCAATTCCAGGCACGCTGAAAAAAGGGGTCAGCGCCGGAATCGGCCTGTTTATTGCTTTTATCGGTCTGCAGAATGCGCATTTGGTTGTTAACAATGACTCTACGCTGCTTAGTTATGTAGATTTTGCGGGAGCCTTCCATACACAGGGAATCTGCGCGATTCTGGCTCTTATCGGCACATTTATCATAGCGGTTCTTTATTTTAAAGGAGTAAAAGGCTCGATTTTAATCGGAATTGCTGCAACATGGGTGCTTGGCATGCTGGCACAGGCTCTAGGGCTGTATGTCATCGATGCGGAAAACGGATTTTATTCGCTGTATCCTTCGTTCCAGCTGACTGATTTTTCGAAAATAGGAGAAACGTTCGGCCAGGTATTCCGGGCGGATTTTTCGAATGTAAGCATTGCCAATTTTATTGTCGTATTATTCGCATTTCTGTTTGTGGATATGTTTGATACGATTGGCACGCTGGTCGGCGTAGCAACAAAGGCCGATATGCTGGATAAAAACGAAAAGCTGCCTAGAATTAAACAGGCGCTTCTGGCAGACGCAATAGCGACGACAGCAGGCGCGGTTTTTGGAACATCTACGACAACAACGTTTGTGGAAAGCTCTGCGGGAGTCGGCGCCGGGGCAAGAACCGGATTAGCCTCTGCGGTTACGGGATTTTTATTCCTGGCAGCGATTTTCTTTGCACCGGTCTTTACAGCGATTCCGGGCTTTGCAACAGCTCCGGCTTTGATTTTTGTCGGATTTTTAATGCTGGGCGCAGTGGTACAGATAGATTTTAATGACCTGACAGAAGCTGTTCCGGCATATCTGTGCCTTCTGACAATGCCACTGATGTACAGCATTTCAGAAGGGATTGCAATGGGCGTTATTTCTTATGTGGTGATTAATGTATGCTGTGCAAAGACGAAGAAAATAACGCCGTTAATGTATGTACTGGCGGTGCTGTTTGTGTGTAAATATATTTTCCTATAAATCGGAAAGCGAAATTTTCGGTACCTGGCTGAACGACAGGAGTTAATTTGAAAAAAGGAGCGGGGAGACAATGGTTATTGTAAATACAGATTATATTTCTGGAAAAGATCTGGAAATGCTCGGCATGGTAAAGGGAAGTACCATTCAGAGCAAAAATATCGGACACGATATCGGCCAGGGATTTAAGACACTGGTAGGAGGAGAGCTCAAATCCTATACCGAAATGATGAATGAGGCCAGAGCGCTTGCTACGAGGCGCATGGTGGAAGAGGCTGAATCGCTTGGAGCGGACGCGATTGTCAATGTGCGGTTTGCATCAGCTTCCGTGATGGCGGGAGCGGCCGAAGTAATGGCGTATGGAACAGCGGTAAAATTTAAATAGACCTGACAGGCTGTCTGGACTGTTTGCGGGCGTATGTCTGAAACAGAACAGATAAGCCTGTTTTTTGTCAGGGGTAAAAACAGAGCAGAAACATGTCAGACAGTGAAATGCATTTTTGCAAGGTAAAGCAGAGCAGAAATATGTCAGACAGAGAAATACATTATTGCCGGGAGTAAAGCAGAGCAGAAACATATCAGACAGTGAGACATGTTTTGTCAGGGGGTAAAGCAGCATGGAAACATATCAGACAGTGAAACATACTTTCGATCCGGTATGGGACAGAGATTCCGAGATTTTAATACTTGGAACGTTTCCCTCGGTAAAATCGCGGGAACAGAATTTTTATTATGGTCATCCGCAGAACCGTTTCTGGAAACTGATAGCGGCAGTTTATGAAGAGTCTGTGCCGGAAACAATAGAAGAAAAAAAGAAACTGATTCTCAGGCATCATCTGGCTGTCTGGGATGTGATAGGACAGTGTGATATTATCGGTTCTTCGGACAGCAGCATCCGCAGTGTGATTCCCTGTGACCTTGCCGGACTGCTGAAGGAAACGCAGATTCATACCGTGATTGCAAACGGGGCAAAAGCATATGAACTGTACGGAAAATACCAGCTGCCTCAGACAGGCATTCCGGCACAGAAGCTCCCGTCAACCAGTCCGGCAAATGCGGCATGGTCTCTGGAGCGGCTGAAAGAAGCATGGGGCAGGGTACTGCTTAGAGAAGGCCGTATTTTAGACCAGGAAGCGGAGGAATATGCATGAAAATTGTGATTGCAATGGATTCTTTTAAAGGAAGCATGAGCTCGATGGAAGCAGGAAACGCAGCAAAAGAAGGGATCAGGCGGTGCTGTCATGCGGATATTATTGTAAAACCTCTGGCTGACGGCGGTGAAGGGACTACGGATGCGCTGGTGGAAGGGCTGGGCGGCAGGCTTATATTCAAAGAAGTGACAGGCCCGCTGGGCATCAAAACAACAGCAAAATACGGAATTTTATCAGACCAGAAGACAGCGGTAATGGAAATGGCCCAGGCCGCCGGCATTACGCTTTTAAAACGGGAAGAGCTGCAGCCGTTAAGGGCGACGACAAAGGGTGTGGGAGAAATGATTCTGGATGCCGCAGACCGCGGATGCAGGGAATTTATCATCGGCATTGGCGGAAGCGCGTCCACAGACGGCGGCACCGGCATGCTTCAGGCGCTGGGTTATGAGATTCTGGATGAAACAGGCCGTCCGATACGTCCGGGTATCCAGGATTTAGGGCGCATTACGCACATTTCAGACCGCAATGTCCCAAAAGCACTGCAGGAATGCCATTTTAGCATAGCCTGTGATGTGAAAAATCCTCTCTGCGGAGAAAACGGAGCCGTCAGCATATTTGGCCCGCAAAAAGGTGTCCGTAAAGAGGACATCCCGGCTTTTGACAGCTGGATGCGGCATTTTGCTCATAAAACAAAAGAGTTTACAGGAAAAGACTGTCAGCTGGCAGAAGGAGCGGGCGCTGCGGGCGGACTGGGATTTGCATTTGTCAGCTATCTTGCAAATGCCGAACTAAAATCCGGTATTGATATTGTGCTGGAAGCAGTGCAGCTGGAACAGGAAATAAAGGATGCAGATTTTGTGATTACCGGCGAAGGGTGCCTGGATGCTCAGACGGTTATGGGAAAAGTGCCGTCTGGAGCGGCCCGGCTGGCGAAAAAATACGGTGTAAAAGTAATTGCCTTTGCCGGATGCGTCACGAAGGATGCATCGGCATGCAACAGCGCGGGCATTGACGCGTTTTTTCCGATTGTACGGGGTGTTACAACACTGGATGAGGCAATGCATACAGAGAATGCAAAAGAAAATCTGGCTTTATCGGCAGAACAGGTCTTCCGTGCGCTGCAGACAGTGAAGGGGAACTTCTGTTAAGAGGATATTATGAGGCGTGCGGACGTATAGGAGGGGAAATGGCAGAGTTAGTATCTATGATGAATATTGGCAGAGAGATGGCAAAAAAGCTGGATTCTGTGGGAATTTGTTCGGCGGAGGAATTGATTCGTATGGGTGCGCAGCAGGCTTTTTTGAAATTGAAGGACAGGTATCCGAATGTCTGTCTGGTGCATTTGTATGCGCTGGAGGGGGCAGTCTGCGGCGTGGAATTTAATACGCTTTCGGAGGGGAGGAAAAGGGAGCTGAAAGAGTTTAGTGATTTTTTAAAGAGGTAAGCGCAGCAGTTCGGGCATGGGGTGTGCTGGCTGCACGGACGCCGGGAGAGGGGATTTGCACGGTCTTCCAGCGGCTGCTCCAGAATGTTAAGAATCCCTAAGTATTCTGCATTTACGCTGTGGCACCGGACGGGACGCGGCACCTATTCGCCCTGGCCTGCAGCCAGCAGCTACCGGTGCCGCTACGGCTTCGCCGCCTGGTTTTTTAGCAGAATACTAAGGGATTCTAAACATTTTTCCGATGCCGCTGGAAGACCGTGCAAATCCCCTCTCCCGGCTGTTTTCTGGCTG
>CANDJC010000012.1 GCA_947384955.1 uncultured Eubacterium sp.
GGCAGATGCCATCAGTGACGGAAATCATGCGTTTGTCCCGGCTGTCATGGAGCATATCGAGCTGGCGGGCGTTCACTCCGGGGATTCTGCCTGCATTATTCCGTCAAAGCATATTTCGGAGGAAAATGTAGAAACGATAAAAGAATATACGCGCAAAATTGCAGAAGAAATGCATGTCAAAGGACTGATGAACATGCAGTATGCGATAGAAAAAGGCAGAGTATTTGTACTGGAAGCCAATCCAAGGGCATCGCGTACGGTGCCGCTGGTATCCAAAGTCTGCAATATCCGCATGGTGCCGCTGGCCATTGACATTATTACGGCAGAGCTGACAGGAAGGCCGTCTCCGGTGCCGCAGCTTAAGCATCAGCATATTCCGTATTACGGGGTAAAAGAATCGGTGTTCCCGTTTAACATGTTCCAGGAAGTTGACCCGGTGCTTGGGCCGGAAATGCGTTCCACTGGAGAAGTGCTCGGACTTTCCGCTTCATACGGCGAAGCCTTTTACAAAGCGCAGGAAGCAGCCCAGCTGAAACTGCCGCTGGACGGGACCGTGCTGATTTCTGTCAGCGACAGAGACAAAGAGGAAGCGGCGGAAGTGGCCGGACAGTTTGCAAAAGCCGGGTTTCATATTATTGCATCGAAACATACCTGCAAAGTTATCCGGGAAGCGGGTATTGAGGCTGAAATGGTCTGCAAGCTTCACGAGGGAAGGCCGGATATGCGCGACCTGATTATGAATGGAAAAATCGACCTGATTGTGAATACGCCGGTGGGAAGAGAGTGGCATATCGACGACAGCTATCTGCGTAAGGCAGCTATTAAAAAGAAGGTGCCATATATGACGACGATGGCGGCGGCTAAGGCTACGGTGAGCGGGATTCTTTCTTTGAAAAAGCATGGCAGCAGTGAAGTGCAGTCACTGCAGAAGCTGCATGCGGGAATTGCACCTTTGGCGGAGCAAGAGTCTTAATCTCAGAATGTGGAAGAGATGCTGAAATAAAAGCAGTTACAAAGAAATTGAGATACGATATATGCGGGGAAGTGCAGGTCACTTCCCCGTTTTTAAAATACTTATTCCTTTATCTGAAATCCAGCTACCAGCTCCTTTAACGCGGCGGCCTGGCCGGAGAGCTCTTCGCTGGCAGCAGCGCTGGACTCTGCGGTTTCCACATTGCTTTGTACCACAGTGGAAATCTGGCTGATTCCGCGGCTGATTTCCGCGGCTGTAGCAGCCTGCTGCCTGGTGCTGTCTGCGATATGCTCAATCAGACCGCCCATTTTTTCTGCCAGCTGCGCTGCCGCTAACATAGACTGTGACGTATCATCCGCTGCACTGACGCCTTCCTCCATAGAGAGAATGGTTTCTCCTAAAAGCTCCGTCGTTTCCTGTGCAGCATCTGCGGATTTTCCTGCCAGAGTCCGGACTTCTTCGGCTACAACAGCAAAGCCTTTCCCGGCATCTCCGGCACGGGCTGCTTCCACTGCTGCATTCAGGGCGAGGATATTTGTCTGGAATGCGATATCGTCAATGGTCTTTACAATTTTATGAATCTCATTTGATTTGTCACTGATTTTTTGAATCACTTCCGTCATGTTTTTCATTTTTGTATTGCTCTCTAAAAGGCCTTCACGGACTTCTTTTGAGAAGATACTGGTCTGCTGCGCATCCTGAGCGATGCTTTGCACGCCGTTTGAAACCTCGCTGATATGGCCTGCCAGTGATTCTACTTCAGCGGCCTGCTCCGCGGAACCCTGGGACAGGCTTACGGCGCTCTGGGAAACCTGCGCTGCTCCGGCGGCAACTTCTCTGGAAGAGGTTTTCAGCTGCTTCATGGCTCCGTTCAGTTCAACCGCGATATCTTCCAGTGAGCTTTTAATTTTTGCAAATTCACCCGTATATTCACTTTTTAATTCAAAAGCCAGATTTCCTTTGGCAATTTCCTTCAAAGTGTCTGATATTTCATTGATGTACTTTATGTAATCGCGCAGTCTTATGGTAACTCTGTTAAAGTTATGTGCAAGAAGACCCAGCTCATCCCTTGATTTATAACGGATTGACAAATCCAGCTCACCCTCTGCAATCCGGGTAGCTGCCTGGCTCAGCTCTTTTACCGGCCTTCCGATAATCCGTCTGGCCTGTATGGTTACAAGAACCGTCATCAGCAATACAGCCAGAACCGATGCCGCAGCCAGAATACGTGTCAGGTCGTAGAGTTCGGATAATACTTCTGCCTTGGATACATAAGCAACCGCTATCCAGCTGCTTCCCTCGACTTTTTCAATCTGGATATAATTATTTTTATACATGCTCAGGCCCGTTTTCCCGGCCTGTATCTGTTCGTCGGCATAGGCATACATGCCGCCTGACTCGCTCAGTTTTTTTCCGGCCATTTCTTCGTCCTTGTGGCCGATGATGGTATCGGTGCGCGTATCTGCAAGGAAAATGCCCCCGGTATCTTCAATCTGGATGCCGCTTACAATATCAGAAATCGAATCCAGGTACACATCTGCGGCCGCAACACCGCGCACTGTGCCGTCTTTAGCCTTCAGCACACCGGATGCCCCTACGACATAAGACTGGCTGTCTTCGTCGAAATATACATCTCCCAGCAGGAAATCTTCAGATTCGATTCCGTCCAGATACCAGCTTTTGACCAGCGCGTTGAAATCCGGTCCCGGTACGAAAGACGCATGGTATAAGGAGCCGTCTGTCAGCGCTACGTACAGCCCGGCCGGATAGGCATCGTTCTGTCCGGCTGTATGTTTGATGTATTCTGTCATTTCGGGGATGTCCATGTCCTCGTATTCTATCGTGTCTCTCTGGGTTTTCAGCATGGTGAGCGTCTGGTTCATCCATGCCCTGGTTTCCTGAAGCGTTTTGCCGGTGGTGATGCGCAGCATTTCTTCGCTTTTGCTGAGCAGGGTTTTGGACATCTGGTCGTATACAGCTGCCAGCAGCGCCGAACCGGCAATGATAACACTGGCAACAATAGCCGCCACCAGCTTTACCGTGATTCCCATACCCCGGTGTCTGGCAGCACTTGTTTTGATAGCTGATTCTTTTGTCTGGTTCATCTGTGCTTCCTCTTTCTTTTCAAAATCTTATTTATACCAAAGATATCATTACTTTTATGAAAATTGTACCATAATCTGAAAAAAATGAAAATCCTTTTTTTTATTTAGATAGCGGACGGCATTCAGTTGTGATAAAATATAGGAACAGCAGAGCAGCACAGAGGAATATTTAAGAAAAGAAAGGACACTCTTATGAAGCACTGCAAAATGAAGTATGAGGGAACTTTGCGCAGTTCGGACCGGAATAATCAGGGAATATGCGACGCCTGCTATTACGCGGTTTTAAAGACGGAGCGGGAACATTCCTGAGAAACAGTTTTGAAAGAAAAAGGTGATAGGATGGCAAGAATTCTGGTAGCTGAAGATGAAAAAAACATGCAGGATATTATCGCGGAATACATGCACAGGGGCGGGCATGAATGTCTGAGAGCTGACGACGGGGCGGATGCTGTTATGATATTAAAAAATAACCCGGTGGATTTAATGATTCTGGATATCAGGATGCCGTACCTGGACGGATTTTCCGTATGCAGAATGGCGAGGGAGTTAAGCGGCATGCCCATTATCCTGCTGTCTGCAAAGAGTGAGGAACAGGATAAATTAAAGGGTTATGATTACGGGGCCGACGATTATATGACAAAACCTTTCAGCCCGAAGGTGCTGCTCGCAAAGGTAAATGCTCTGCTGCGCCGCTTTTCCGTCTGTCCCGCGGATTCATTAAGCGCGGGAAAAATAACGCTGATTCCTTCGGCTCATAAAGTATTTCTGGACGGTCAGGAAATTGCTCTGACGCATAAGGAATATGAGCTGCTGCATTTTTTTATGACGAATCCGGAACAGGTCTTTTCCCGTGAGCAGCTGTTAAACCGAATCTGGGGCTATGATTTTGGAGGAACTACACGGACGGTAGACACGCATATCAAAACTCTGCGCCAGAAATTAGGCAGTGAGGGCAGACATATTGTAACGCTGATTCGCTCCGGGTATAAATTTGAGACAGAATAAAGGATAACAAATGGAAAGGCAGCAGAATGAAAGAACAGTTTTACATGCATACGGTACAGAAAAAAATCGTTTTCTCTTTAAAAATAGCGGGATTTCTTTTGGTTGTTTCTTATGCGGCCGCCGCCAGGCTGCCGGTGCAGCGGGATATTTCCCTGTTAATCTGGATGGGGTTCGTGGTTTTTCTTGTGCTGACGGCGGATTACCTGTTAAAATGCTTTATTACAAATCCGGTATCTAAAATATGCAGGGAGGCAGAAAAAATTGCCGGACTGGATTTTTCTTCGGTCTGTGATATCCGCTCAAAGGATGAATTCGGTGATATTGCGAAATATCTGAATACGATGTCCGAAAATCTGCAGCATGCGTTTGAAAAGCTGGAAAAGACGAATGCCATGCTTGAAAATGAGGTGCAGAAGGAACGCCGGCTCTTAAAGGAGCGCAGAGAACTGACAGACCGCCTTTCTCATGAAATGAAAACGCCGTTAGGGATAATCCGCGCTTATGCCGAAGGGCTGCAGGATGAAACAGGAGAAGACAGGAAGCAGAAATATTCGCAGATTATCATATCGGAAACGGAGCGGATGAGTGCGCTGATTACGACGCTGTTAGATTTGTCGGCTCTGGAAAGCGGAGCGGAGCGCCTGAAGTCCGAGCGGTTTGATTTTATAGAATTATTAGAAACGGCGGCCGGACGGCTGTTAATGGATTTGCCGGATGCAGATTTTAAGCTGTGCTGTAAGCTCCCGGAACAGAAACTGTTTGTCCGCAGCGATAAAGCGCGCATGGAGCAGGTTTTGAATAATCTGATTGTCAATGCGAAAAAGAATGTATCGCCGGGCGGCATCATCCGGCTGTCAGTAACCGGACAGGACGGTATGCTGCGCTTTTCGATTTCGAATCAGGGCGCCTGCATACCGAAGGAGAAGCTGCCGAAGGTTTTTGAAAAATTTTACCGGGATGAGCATGCAGGCTACAGCGGCTCAGGGCTGGGGCTTGCAATTGCCGCTCAGGTTTTATCGATGCAGAATTTTGAATACGGTGTAAAAAATGTGTCAGACGGCGTTATGTTTTTCTTTTCGATGCCTGTGATAAAATAAATATCATTGGCAGATTTTCACTGGTCTGCGTAAAACTGCAGGATGTATGAGGTAAAATTCTGCAGATAGGAATTCTGGATATAATTTTTGGGATAAATCAGGTACAGGCTGCGTCTGGAAGCAGTTTCCGGGAGTTCAAAGATTAGCACACGCTTTTCCTTTCCAAAATTCCTGGCTGCCCGTTCAGACAGAATGGAGATGCCCAGCCCTTGTGCCACAAGGTTTTTAATGGCTTCCTGGTCGTTGATGCGGGCGGCTACCTGCAGGTCTTCTTCGCGGATGTTCATGCTCTCTAAAAAACGCTCGGCACTCTTGCGGCTGCCGCTTTGTTTTTCGCGCAGAATGACCGGGGAGCGCAGCAGTGTTTTCACCGGAAACGGCTCCCCGTGTTTCAGAGACAGAAAATAGTCATTTACCGGTGTAATAATTACCATGCGGTCTGAGTAAAATGGAATGCTTGCAATGGCGGCATCCGGGGCAGGCATTCCAATCAGGCCGATATCAAAATCTCCCTGCATCAGCCGGCTGATAATATCCTGGCTGTTACTCTGGTGAATCGAAAAATAAATTCCGGGATGTTCTTTTCCGTAAGCGGGCAGCAGCTCCGGCAGAATATAGGCAGAGGGAATCGTCGAAGCGCCCAGCCGGATAATCTTTTTCGTCTCGCTGTCCCAGTGCTGCAGCAGATTATCCCAGCGTTTCATAATTTCACAGGCACATTCGTACAGCTCCATGCCGCGCGGCGTGACTTCAATATTTTTCGTTGTGCGGATAATGAGCCTTGAATGCAGCTCTTCCTCCAGCTTTTGTACATGGGTGCTGACGGAAGGCTGGGACAGAAAGAGATTTCTGGCTGCTTTTGTAAAGCTTTTGCATTCTACAACAGCGATAAAAGACTGCAGCTGTTTAAATTCCATAAAAATATGCATTCCTTTCTTTGTCAGGCATGAATTTTATTCCGGCAGGCAATTTACTTTACAATATCCGTTAATGCCTGAAGCGCCGTATCGATTTCCTGTTTCGTATTCTTCCAGCCGAAGGAAAAGCGTATGGTTCCCGTCGGGAAGGTGCCCAGTGTTTTGTGGGCATATGGGGCGCAGTGCAGTCCGGTACGTGTCATAATGCCGTAGTTTTCGTCCAGCTCCCAGGCGGCCTGTGCGATATCTTTTGTAAGTGTCTGCAGGGAGACAACGCCGGTGCGCTCCCGGATACCCTTCTGCCCGGCATCCGTTTGCCCGATAATACGTATATTCGGAATTTCCTTAAGACCTTCCAGAAAATGTGCAGTCAGTTCCAGCTCATGTGCGCGGATATTATCAATACCGGTCTTTTCCAGCCATTTCAGCGCCGCGTTCAGGCCGAAAATGCCAGGCAGATTCATGGTGCCCGGTTCAAAACGGTCCGGCATAAAGGAAGGAATTTCTTCTGTATGGCTGATGCTGCCTGTACCGCCGGATAAAAGCGGCTCTATTTCATTTATGAAATCCTCGCGAAGCAGAAATCCCCCGATTCCCTGAGGGCCTAAGAGGCCTTTGTGTCCGGTAAATGCCAGGGCGTCTAAATGCATTTCTTCCATATTAACAGGCCAGATACCTGCAGTCTGGGAAACATCGGCAAAAAAACGCAGACCGTGTCTGGCACAGAACTGTCCGGTTTCACGAAGCGGAAGCAGTGTGCCGCATACATTGCTGGCGTGCGTCATGACAACTGCTTTTGTATCTGCTGTCAGCAGTTTTTCCAGGTATTCACACTGCAGCTGTCCGTCTGGCAGACAGGGAATGCGCGAAAAGGTTATGCCCTGGCGCTGCAGCTGTACCAGGGGACGCATGACGGCATTGTGCTCTACGGATGATACAAGTATATGGTCACCTGGCTTGAGATAGCCTTTGAGCAGAATGTTCAGGCTTTCTGTCGCATTTTTGGTGAATATTACGTTTTTGCAGTCGGTGCCTGCGAACATGCGGCAGAGAAGCTCGCGTGTTTCAAATACGGTTTCTTCTGTCTGATAGGCTTTTTGGTAGCCGCCGCGGCTGATGTTGCAGCCGTTTTCGGTTAGATAGCGGGTGACAGCGTCGGCGACGGAGGGGGGTTTTGGGAAGGTGGTGCTGGCGTTGTCGAAGTAGATTCTTTTCATGGGGTGCTCCTTTTTTTGGGGGGGGGAGGGGTGGTGGCGTACGGACGCCGGGAGAGGGGATTTGCCCGGTCTTCCCGGGGCGCTCCAGAATGTTAAGAAGCCCTAGGCATTCTGCATCTGCGCAGTGGCTGCGGACGGTCGCGGCACCTAGTTCGCCCTGGCCTGCAGCCAGCAGCTAAAGGTGCCGCTTCGGCTTCGCCGCCTGGTTATAGGGCAGAATGCCAAGGGCTTCTAAACATTCTTCCAATGCCCCGGGAAGACCGGGCAAATCCCCTCTCCCGGCTGGCTGTTGAGGAACGCTGCGTACGTGGGATGTGCTGAAGGCAGTGGATGGGTTAACAGTGGCTGCGGGCGTTTATTTGGCAGTGTAAAGGTTAAGTGCGGGTTTTTAGGTTTTTAGGTAAAGAACTGTGAAGACAGAGCAAACCCGAAACAGAAAATTTTTCAGTGTGTGATGAACGTCAAGCACTATGTTGCATATGCGGAATGCGGTGTGAGGAGTAACAGTTACAGTCAGCATTCATGTGTGAAGAAAGTAAAGCAGCGTCTGGCATATGCAGAATGCAGTATATAGCGTAACAGTTACAGTCAGCATTTATGTGTGATGAACGTCAAGCACAGTCTGACATATGCAGAATGCAGTGTGAAGCGTAACAGTTATAGTCAGCATTCATGTGTGATGAACATAAAGCAGCGTCTGGCATATGCAGAATGCAGAGAATAATAAAATAGTGACGGTCAGTCAGCATTTATTTTGCAGTACAAAAATATAGTGCAAGCTGTCAGGTTTTCAGGTAAATCACAGCAAAGATAGAGCAAGTCTCGAAACCTTTCAGCATTTGATTATCGTATATCAACTTCGTAAAATATGCTAAACGCAGCATAAATCCCAAACGCTGCAGTCATCCCTTATTCCGCAATAAAAATTAAACGCAGTACATACAGCTTTTTCATGTAAAACCAGAGAAAACCAGCCGGATGACGGGAAGATGTCCTGGCTTCCGCGACATTGGAGGAATGTTTAGAAGCCCTTAGCATGCTGCTCAGCAGCCAGGCGGCGAAGCCGAAGCGGCACCTTTAGCTGCTGGCTGCAGGCCAGGGCGAACCAGGTGCCGCGACCGTCCGGGGCCACAGCCTTGATGCAGAATGCTTAGGGCTTCTTAACATTCCGGAGCCGGAGCAGAAGCCAGGACATCTTCCCGTCATCCGGCGTCCGGGAGGCCAAAATCCCCCCCTTATCTAAACTGTTATTAAATTTTCAATGTATAATTAAATTTTATCACGAGTTCCCCCACAAATCAAATAAATATTACACTTCTTCAACCCGCAGAATTTATTACATTGTGCAAAATACACAAAAATGCACCCCTCAAATTGTAGAAATAGCAGAAATAAAGAATCCCGCAAGGATTACGACAAATGCCGTATTGCATAGAAAAAATATTTTGTATAATACTGATATCAGAAAAA
This sequence comes from uncultured Eubacterium sp., assembly GCA_947384955.1. Classification (GTDB taxonomy): domain Bacteria; phylum Bacillota; class Clostridia; order Lachnospirales; family Lachnospiraceae; genus Eubacterium_J. The sequence goes on from CANDJC010000012.1 coordinate 8,785, forward strand.
ATCGTACCCGCTGCAGGGGATAGCGGCGATGCATGAAAGAAAGGGAGGGAACAGAATGTACGATAAATTAATGAAATGTCTGTCAAGTGTAAAGGAGAAAACCAGTTTTAAGCCGAAGGCAGCGCTTATTTTAGGTTCCGGTCTGGGGGATTATGCGGACGGGATTCAGGTGGAGCAGACGGTCGATTACACAGAGATTGAAGGATTTCCGGTTTCTACGGTGAAGGGGCATAAAGGAAGGTTTGTGTTTGGATATGTCGCAGATACGCCGGTGGTAATTATGCAGGGACGGGTACATTATTATGAAGGATACCAGATGTCAGATGTAGTGCTGCCGACGCGGCTGATGGGGCTGCTTGGGGCAGAGAAGCTGATTCTGACAAATGCTGCGGGCGGTATTAACGAGTCGTTTCAGCCGGGAGATTTTATGATGATTACGGACCATGTTGCGACAGGCGTGCCAAGTCCGCTGATTGGGCCGAATATGGACAAGCTCGGGCCGCGGTTCCCGGATATGAGCGAGGTGTACAGCCGCCGCTTGCAGGATGTGATTCGGGAATGCGCTAAAAAATGCCAGATTGCGCTGAAAGAAGGCACCTATGTGCAGTTTACCGGTCCGGCTTATGAAACTCCGGCTGAGGTACGCCTTGCCAGAACCTGGGGAGGAGATGCGGTCGGCATGAGCACGGCATGTGAAGCTGTAGCAGCACGGCATATGGGGCTTGAGGTATGCGGCATTTCCTGTATTACAAATATGGCTGCGGGCATTTCGAAGGTACAGCTTGACCATAAAGAAGTGCAGGAAACAGCGGACCGTGTTGCAAAATCGTTTAAAGAGCTTGTGACGGAGGTTGTAACGAATATATAAAAACCATTCGGGCGGATTTTTTGAAGGATACATGAGTCAGTGCGCGTAACAGTGCATGTGTCTGAATGATTATGACGGACTGCTCAGGCTGTCAGAGGGATGGATGTGTGGAAACAGGGGGTAATGAAAGAATGAAGAAGTTTGTGATTAAAGGGGATATCTGCTACAGTGAAACAAGCGATAAGCTGTATACAGCGAAAGACAGTTATGCTGTCTGTGAGGATGGAATCTGTGCGGGTGTATATCAAAAGCTGCCGGAGCGCTATGAAGCATTTCCCTGCTATGATTATACCGGGCATTTGGTAATTCCGGGGCTTACAGACCTGCATGTGCATGCGCCGCAGTATCCGTTCCGCGGGCTTGGAATGGATTTGGAGCTGATTGACTGGCTGAATACTCATACGTTTGTGGAAGAAGCAAAGTATGCGGAGCTTTCTTATGCCGAAAAAGCATATGAGATTTTTACAGAAGATTTGCGAAACAGCGCGACGGCCAGGGCTTGTATTTTTGGCACGATTCATACGAAGGCGACGCTGCTTTTGATGGAAAAGCTGGAAGAGTCCGGTATTATTGCATATGCCGGAAGGGTGAACATGGACCGCAACAGCCCGGAAAATCTTTGTGAAAAAGACGCTGTAACAGCTGCCCGGGATACGGAGGAATGGATTTTGGAATGCGGCAGGTTTCAAAATGTCAGGCCGATGCTGACTCCGCGGTTTATTCCGGTCTGTTCGGATGCGCTTATGGAGGAACTGTCCAGGCTTCAGAAAAAATATCACCTGCCGCTGCAGTCTCATCTTTCGGAGAATCTGGGAGAAATCGAATGGGTGAAAGAACTCTGCCCGGATGCTGCTTTTTATGGGGCAGCTTATGATAAATACGGACTGTTTGGGAATGACTGTCCAACGATTATGGCACACTGTGTACACAGTTCGGAAGATGAAATCCGTATGATGAAGGAGCAGAATGTATTTGTGGCACACTGCCCGGAATCGAATACGAATCTGTCATCCGGGATTGCTCCGGTCAGAAAATATCTGGAGCTTGGCGTGCATGCCGGACTTGGAAGCGATATTGCCGCGGGCAGCGGTCTGTCGATATTTAAGGCAATGGCGATGGCAGTTCAGTGTTCGAAGCTTCGCTGGAGGCTGACGGACCAGTCGCTGGTTCCGCTTCGGATAGAAGAAGCTTTTTATCTGGGCACGAAGGGCGGCGGAGCGTTTTTCGGAAAGGCGGGAAGCTTTGAAAAAGGCTATGAATTTGACGCGATTGTCCTTGACGAGTCTTCTCTGCGCCATCCTCAGGAACTGGATATGAAAGAACGGCTGGAACGGTTTATTTATCTTGCGGATGACAGATGCATAGCGGCTAAATTTGTGGGCGGAGTCCGGCTGTTTGAAAAAAATCAGCGGCATGTTTTCTAAAAAACCGATGGGGTACAGGACAGAGGAGAGCAGATGAATTCAAAACAGGAACTGGCAGATATTATCAGCAGGGCTGAGCGCGGAAGATACGAATATCTGAGGGCGTTATTCCGGTATGTGCCAGACGCCGTTATCAAACAGATGTCATACAGACAGTATCAAAGGGATGAATACGTAATTCATGCAAAAACGCTGTGTGATACGATTTATATCATTGTTTTTGGAAATGTAGCCGGCATGGATTATCAAAAACAGGGGCACGTTTACTGCTTTATGGATTTTGCACATATGCCGGTTGTGGGGGATTTTGAGGTATTTGGAGACATTCCGGAGTATACGGTGTCTATCTGTGCCACACAGGACAGCGGGATGCTGCTGCTTCCGGCCGGGCTGTATCTGCAGTGGATACAGCATGATGAAAATGCGCTGTTTCTGCGAATCAGGAATATTATTTCTATGCTTACGCTTGAAAAAAAGAGTGAGCGGGAGTATTTGTTTATGAACTGTAAGGAAAGGCTTATCCGGTATATGGTAAGTTCGTATGAGAACCAAAAGGGCGGCGGAGCTGAAAAGTACAGGCTGGATAAAACGCAGCTGGAGCTGTCTGACAGGACAGGCTATAATATCCGCAGCGTGCAGAGAAGCATTGCGGCGCTGGAAAAAGAAGGACTTATTTCGGTTGAAAACGGGAAGATACTGATTTCGCGGGAGCAGTTTTTGCGGATGAAAGAATATGAAGATAAATAAACGGGGATGCAGACGGGCAGTTTAGCGCCCAAACAGGCAAGGGCAGATTTTTTCAGACAGCTTTCGGGACTGAAACACTGGCAGGGCGCACAGGCAGTTCAAACAGAAGAAACGCTGCATCCTGAAAGCAGCATAAGCTGGGGCTGCTGCATTAAGAAAAATACAGCAAAATATAGCAGTATGAAGTTTTTGTATCTGCGATATCTCGTATAACCCGCCTTAAATAAGCATGTGTTTGACTGAGAATCATTTTTCGAGAGTACATGGCAAAAACCGGGGGCGCAGTGTTCCTGCGCTGAGGATTTTTGCTATGTGCTATCGGAAGTTCAGGCCAGTCAAACGCATGCTTTTTTAAGGCGGGTTATACGAGTATATATTTTGCTTAGTGCGGCAGACTCCAATATGGATGCTGTCTGGAATGCTGATTTATAAGAAATATAAATAAATAACAATGGATTATTAATAAATAGAATTGGATATATCTCAGGCTGCATGTTATACTGAATTTATAAAAAAAATCTTATTATAAGAATAAATTCTCATGAGAAAAATTTGTAAGGAAAGAAGGAACATGACAATGGATTTCAAAAGAGAAAAGATTAGCATTATAGCTGCAGGCCTTCTTATCGGCATAATTTCGTCTGTGCTTGTTTTGCTTGGCAATCCGGCAAATATGGGATTTTGTATTGCCTGTTTTCTGCGTGATACGGCAGGAGCCCTGGGACTGCATTCCGCGGCAGCTGTACAGTATGCCCGGCCGGAAATTATCGGGCTGGTGCTTGGAAGCTTTTTGATTGCACTGGGCCGTAAGGAGTTGGTTTCGAGAGGCGGGAGTTCGCCGCTCACCCGCTTTGTGCTGAGTTTTTTTGTTATGACTGGATGCCTGATGTTTTTAGGATGTCCGTTTCGCATGATTCTGCGTCTGGCAGGCGGCGATATGAATGCGGTGTTCGGGCTGGCGGGATTTGTCTGCGGGATTCTGGCGGGAGTTTTTTTCCTGAATCAGGGGTATTCCCTCGGGCGTACATACCGTCTGCCGGTTCTGGAAGGAAGGCTGCTTCCGGTGATACAGGTAATTGTTCTGGTGCTTCTTATCGGGGTGCCTTCGCTGCTGCATTTTACGGAAGCTGACGGCGGGCCTGGCGCAAAGCATGCGGCGGTTTTTGTGAGCCTGGCTGCCGGACTGATTGTGGGCGCGCTGGCTCAGCGAACCAGGCTGTGCATGGCAGGCGGTATCCGTGATATGGTGCTGTTTCGTGAATCAAAGCTGCTTTTGGGATTTGCGGCGATTGCCGTCAGTGCGCTTATCTGTAATTTAGTGCTGAATGCAGTTACGCAGGGAAGCTATTTTACACTTGGCATGGCAGGCCAGCCGGTGGCCCATACCGACGGATTGTGGAATTTCCTCGGCATGCTGTTAGCCGGATTTGGATGTGTGCTTCTGGGCGGCTGTCCGCTGCGGCAGCTGGTACTTGCAGGCGAGGGCAATTCAGACAGCGCGGTTACGGTAATCGGACTGATGGCCGGGGCGGCTTTTGCACATAATTTCGGGCTGGCATCGAGTGCGGAAGGGCCTTCTGCAAACGGGAAAATTGCTGTAATCATAGGAATTGCCGTGGTGTCAGTCATTGCATATATGAATACATATCAAAAGAAGGAATGAGGAGGATACAGCAGATGAATCAGATAGACGCACGCGGGCTTTCCTGCCCGGAACCGGTTGTCATGCTGCGCAAGGCTATGATGACGAAAGAAAACGCTTACGAGATTATTGTGGATAATAAGGCTTCGAGGGAAAATGTAACCCGCTATGCAGGAAATCAGGGATACAAGGTAAGCTGTACGGAGGAAAATGGAGAATTTACGCTCTCCATTACTAAATAATATGGTTTATATTATGACATTTTATTCGCATTTTGGCGCGGTCCGTTTTAAACGGATATGTGATGAAAAACAGATACCTGCCCGCATGATGCCGGTTCCGCGTAATTTAAGCAGCAGCTGCGGCACCTGTGTCAGATATGAGAGCGCAGATGCCTGCCCGGCGGATAAATGGCCAGAGGAAGCGGAGCAGGCGGTGGAAGTACAGGATGACGGATATCATATCTGTTACAGGGCCAAAAACAGTTAGCGCTTCGTCCGGCAGGAAATCTGAGGCTGTCCGCACGAAACGATGGTTTCCGAATGGATGGAGCATTTGAATTAAAAATCAGGATTAGCTGTCAGTATAGAATCAGTAACAGAGCAGTCCGGAAATTGATAAGGAGAACAGAATGGAAACGGATGTGAAACTGACCAAAATGGCGTCCTGTGCCGGATGCGGGGCGAAAGCAGGCGCGGGGACGCTGGTACATATGCTGGAGGGATTCCGCTCGCATGAGGATGCGCGGCTTCTCGTAGGGTATGATAAGAGCGACGATGCCAGCGTGTATCTGCTGGACGAACAGACAGCGCTGGTACAGACGACGGATTTTTTTCCGCCGATTGTGGACGACCCGTTTTTGTACGGGCAGATTGCAGCGGCGAATGCGCTCAGCGATGTCTATGCGATGGGCGGCGAGCCGAAGCTGGCGCTGAATATTATGTGCGTCCCGGATAAAATGGAAGCGGATGCAGTCAGAGAGATTCTGCGGGGAGGATATGAAAAAGCGTATGAAGCCGGGGTGATTATTACCGGAGGGCATACGATTCACGGTGCGGAGCCGATTTACGGCCTGGCGGTGTCCGGGTTTGTGCATCCTAAAAAGGTGCTGAAAAACTGCGGAGCCATGCCGGGGGATGTGCTGATTCTGACTAAACCGCTTGGTATCGGGATACTGACAACGGCTGCCAGGGCGGATATGGCGGATGGAGATGTTATGGAGCGTATTTACAGGCAGATGACAGTGCTGAATAAGACAGCAAGGGATATTATGGTGCGTTATCCGGTGCACAGCTGTACGGATGTCACTGGGTTTGCGCTGCTCGGGCACAGCCTGGAGATGGCGCAGGGGAGTGAGTGTACGATTCATATTCAGACAGAATGCGTGCCTTATCATAAAGAGGCGTATCCGTTAGCGGAGATGGGACTGATTCCGGCGGGCGCATACCGCAACCGGGAATTTGCGGAAGCGGGCGTGAGGGTGCAGGGAGCTGTCAGTCTGGCGATGCAGGATATTTTATATGACCCTCAGACAAGCGGCGGGCTTTTGATGGCTCTGCCGCAGGATGCGGCGAAGGAGTGCCTGGAAGAACTGAAGGAAAAAATTCCGTCTGCGGCTGTTATCGGATATGTAACGCAGCGGGAGGAGGCGTGGATTGTGCTGGAGGGAAGAGGCTGTACCGCATTGACTCAATAGCTGGGCTGTGCTCCATCCGGACAGAAATCAGAGTTTAATACAGCCTGATTCACGCCATTGCCGCGTTAAGATTTCTAGCCGATGGGAACCATCGCCGTCGAAATTTTGCCTTGTACTGACGCAAACCAGACTGCACTAAATTCTGATTTCTGCCCGGATGGTGTACCAGACTTTTGCGAAAATTGGAACTGTTGAATTTTTTGACTGATACGATTGATTATGCAGACTGCATTGACTGGCTTGTTAATTCCTTTATCATATCAAGAGATAATTTTGTATAGTCGGCGATATCTTCCAATGACATTTTTCCTGCTTTAATCATGCGAATAGCTATTTTTTTGCTTTGTTTAACTCAGCTTTATTTCTCATATCTTCCATAATTTTGCACGTAACCGGTACTCCTTTCTCGTACTGCTTAAAATATCTGGCTTTTTTAGCAAGTGCTTCATAAATTATATCATTTTCTGTTATAAAAATTACATAGCTGTCGGGAATACCCACAGTATCATCCCCATACTTTAATATGTGTGCGTCCAACAGGCTGCTGTTATGCACTGTACTCTTTGTGCCAGCTTCGGCATCCTTCCTCTGAATTTCTACATCAAATTCCTTATCGGTGATGTCAATCGCATGAACATCTAAAATAGCCGAACGTCCCTGCAAATTCTTCAGAGGCTCTTGTATTCTGACTGATTTAATTTTTATATCTTCTTGTCCTAGAACAATTCGCAGTATTAGTTCCACACCCTCAAAATTTTGAAATTTTGCAGCTGGTACAGTGCTGTAAGGGTTTCTGAGATTAGGAATGGGGTGATATGCTGTAAGTGGAAGATGAGGAGATGCAGAAAATCTTCTAACAGATAACATTTTATATCAAAATGTTATCTAAAAGTATTCTATATCAATTCTTTTGCATTTTCAACCCTAAAGAAAAAATTGTCTGTATTTCCATTTTTAATCTGATTTTATTATATATTTATTCGGTTTCTTTGTAAAAATTGTACAAAATTTTGAAAAAATATGATGATATAAATAGTTTAAATATTTGCAGCGGATATGTATTAATTGGATAAAAATATCTTGCGTGATTTGTTCACATATTTGTTCTAATCCTTATAAATAAAGGGTTTACGGAATTTTAGGCTTGGCTTTAAACATAACATTTTGATATAAAATGTTATGTTTAATGAGCGTCCTGTATTTAAAGTGTTTTGTGTGATGGGAATACGGGATATTCAAAAGGTATTCTGCAGGAAGGGTGTGGAATGTTTATTTGAATGTAAGGATATGGCGGACATTTGTCTGCTCAGTGTCAAAACAGCAGTTTTTACGATAGAAGTACAGGAGAGAGTATATGTATGAGCTGGACTATGAAAAGGTGGGAATGAGAATCCGCCAGGTAAGGAAAGCAAAAGGCTGGTCACAGAGTGAGCTGGCAAAAAAGTGCGGTATCAGTATGTCGTTTCTGGGACATATTGAGCGCGGGTCGAGAATTATGAGTATGGAGACTTTTGTGAATATCTGTACAGCGCTGGATGCTGGGGCGGATGAACTGCTCTGGGGTGTGGCAAATCCGTCGGATGCGGTACTGGATATGTGGAACCGGCCGGATAAGAAGAAAGAAAAGAAAAAATCCGGCGGAAAAACGGCGGATGGAGAAGCAGAGCATGCAAAGGCGGACAGCTATGCAATGTATGTCAGGATTATGAAGTCGGTGGCTGAGATTATGAATGAAAACTGATACGGCAGATGACAGGAACCAGGCAGAGCTGTACAGGCTCTGTGTGTTGAAAACCAGAAGTCTGATAAGGCTGACATAGGATTTATGCAGTGAAAAATACTGCGCATTCAGTCTGAAAGTGAAAGGATAAAGTACAGGGTGGAGAGACAGAATTCTTGGAAAAGAACAGAGGAAATAGAAATAGATTTGGCAGATTTGCTGAGAAAGCTTTGCCTGCAATGGAAGCAGATAGCAGCCTGTATGCTGGTATTTGCGGTGATTTTAGGTGTATATGGGTGGAAGAAGGCAAGAGATATATCTGAGACGGAAGTCATAAAGACAGAAGAAATGACAGAATCAGAAGCACAGGCTGTTTCGGATGCCGTTTGTCTAAAAGAGGAAATCGATGGACAGGCAGCATATCTGGAACATTCAGTTCTTATGCAGACGGACCCATATCATAAATCGAAATGCATCATGCTTTATGCCATTGACCATGCAGAAAGAAAAGAACTGCCGAAAATTGCAGAAAGCTATTTAAATTTTGTAATGAATGGCGGGGCTGCAGATATTCTGGCAGAATCTAAAAGCAGCTGGAATATGGAAAAGATTTATATAGCAGAGCTGATATCAGCATATCAGAAAACATATAGCTCACCTTATCAGATTGTTGTGGATAGCGTGACGGACAGCGGCATATGGTCAGAAGCTTTATTTTATATAGAAATAACGGGCAAAGATGTCCAGACAGCAAAAACGATGGCACTGGATATGCAGGATGTCCTGGAAAAATATTCTGCACAAATAAAGCGGTCCGCGGGCAGCCACAGGCTGGAACTTGTCAGCAGCGTAGAAAGCGTGACTTCTGACAGCGGTTTGCAGACGCAGCAGCGGGATAAAAAAGCATCGCTTTCAGCAAACAGGACAAGTTTAAAAAACATGACAGATGCTTTCAATGCAGTGCAGCTGGCAGCTTATCAAAAAGCTGCTGGTGTGAAAGAAGCAGGATGGCAGGAAGAAACGGAATCTGATGCAGAAGAAGAGCAAATGGAAGTATCGCAAGTGAAATACACAGTGCTGGGAGCTGCGGGAGGGATTTTTGTATATTGCTGTATGTTTATATGCTGTTATATTTTTCGGGATACGGTAAAAAGTACCGAAGAAATGAGAAGAATGTACACATTTCCGGTTTATGGCAGAATTCTGTTAAAAAGAAGCACTGGAAAAAATAGAAAAATGCTGTCAGATATACAGACAGATGCGTTTGGCTGTACAAAGGCACAAGTGTTTCACAGAGTCAGATTTGCCTGTCAGAAGCAGTGTGTTACAAGGTTATGTGCAGCATCCGGTTTTCCGCTTACTGTGCTGGAAAGAGAGTGTCTGGACAGCATGGCGCAACAGCTTAGAAAATACGGAATTGAGCTGATTATTGCTGAAAGTGTCAGTGCGAATACAGGTTTATGGGAGCATTTAGCAGAAATTGGAAATGTTCTGATGATATGCAGACTGGGTACGACAACAAGGCGGATGATTGATGATGCTATGTATTTTTATGTAGAAAACAAAATTGCTGTTATAGGTGCAGCCGTGTTTTCAAAAAAGGATAAAAAGATAAAACCGGATATGGCTGTGAGAGTCTGAAGGCTGCATAGACGTGGAAGGGGTTATAAAAGCTATGCAAAAGCATGGAAAATGCCTGTGCAGGATATGCTGCGGGGATGGCGGAGCCGGCCTTTTTATTCGAAATGCAGCGAAATATGCTGTCAGCGGCGGATAAGGAGATAAAATGCGGAAATGTGTTCTTATGCTTGTGAATCATGATGTGGTTATTTATAATTTCCGGCTGGAACTGGTGGAAAAACTCCTGAATGACGGCTATGAGGTTCACATATCAAGTCCTTATGGAGAACGTATTGGTGAGCTGGTTTCTCTGGGTGCGGTATATCATGAAACCGTTATAGAGCGTCATGGAATGAATCCTCTGAATGAGGTGAAAATTCTAAGCAGGTATCGAAAAATAATTGCAGCTATTCATCCGTTTATCGTTCTTGGCTACACGATTAAGCCCAATATTTATGGAGCAGTTGCTGCAAGGAGTGCAGGTATTCCATTTGTAGCGAATATTACCGGACTTGGAACAGCTGCTGGAAACAGCGGGGCAGGACAGTGGCTGGCTGTTTTGCTTTATAAAGCAGCATTCACCCATATACAGCGTGTATTTTTTCAAAATGAAGAAAATAGGAAATTTTTTCTTGCAAATAATATTGCTGCAGACAGATACAGGATGCTTCCTGGCAGCGGCGTTAACCTGGAACGATATCCGTTTACACTGCTTCCGCAGTGCGGAGATGGAAAAACAGGAAAGCCTGTAAAGTTTGCGTTTATTTCCCGCATTATGAAAGAAAAAGGAATTGAGCAGTTTCTTGCAGCAGCAGAATGTGTATGTGCCCGTTATCCAGCTGTTGAATTTCATGTCTGCGGGTTTTGTGAAAATGAGTATGAAGGAAGACTGGAAGAAATGAATGCAGCCGGTGTAGTTACCTATCATGGGATGATTCGGGACGTTGCGGGTTTTATGAGCAGTATTCACTGTGTTGTACATCCTACGTTCTATCCAGAGGGACTCAGTAATGTGCTTCTGGAAGCATGCAGCAGCGGCAGAGCAGTTATAACGACAGACCGGCCAGGATGCCGGGAAGCGGTAGAGAATGGAGTAAATGGATACATAGTTCCGCAGAAGGATATAAAAAGTCTGACAGCCGCGATAGAAAGATTTATAGGGCTCACACAGAAAGAGAAAGAACAGATGGGACAGGCAGGCAGAAAAATCGCAGAAAAAAGATTTGACCGTAAGATTGTGGTTAGCGCTTATATGGATGAAATCTGGCAGGCCGAAGCTATACAGTAAAGGAATCATATTTATATGAGTTTGAAATATAAAATAGTAATTATAGTTACGTGGTTTGGAGAACTTCCGGCATATTTTCCGGCATGGCTGATGAGTGCAGAATATAATAAGGACGTGGATTTTTTAATATTCAGCGACCATAAGATATCGTCCAAATCAGAAAATATTCAGTTTCAGTATATGACACTGGAAGACAGTATCCGGCTGTTTGAAGAGAAACTTCATAGAAAAATATGGATAAAAAACAGTTATAAATTTTGTGACTGCAGAGCTTTTTTTGGAATTGCTTATGAGGATTTTCTTAAGGGATATGATTTTTGGGGATACTGCGACATAGATTTGATGTTCGGGAATATCAGGCGATTTTTAACAGATGATGTTTTGGAACGTTATGACAGGTTTTATCCGTATGGACATCTGAGTATTTTTAGAAATACAGAAAGAATAAACAGGCTGTATCAGCTGCCGGGTGCAAGATACAGCGAAAAGGAAGTTTTCGAAAAAGCGGCAAAGACAACATTTGAAGAACATCTCGGACTGAACAGAATCTGCCGCAAGAACGGTATAAAATGGTATGTTAAAACTGATTTTGCTGATTTTGCCATGCGATATCCAGACAGACTGGAAATGAAACATGGAAAGAAAAATTATGAAAAACAGATATTTGTCTGGGATGGCGGGGAAGCATTTTTGGTGTTTGAGAAAAAAGGCCGGGTAAAAAAAAGGCCATTAGTTTACATGCACTGGCAGAAACGGAAGCCGGTATTTATAGCAGATAGCGAAAGCCGCCAGTATGCAGTTTTTGCAGACAGAATTACATCTGCAAATATAAAAGAAATGTCCGATATCGAAGAACTGTTTCTGTCAAACAAAGCGCTGACTGGGAAAGAAAAGCAGAAATTTTCCAGAAAGTATTATATTCGCAAAATGAAAGATTTTTTTAGAAGCGATGCGGGTACAAAGTGCATGTGGCTCAGGCAGAAGCTTGATATGATTTTTGAACGGGATAAAGGGTATAGATAACAAAAAGAGACAGGAAGGGCAGAATGCAAAAACCTTATTTTAGTATTATTGTTCCGGTATATATGGTAGAAAAATATGTTTCTCATTGTATAGAAGATATACTGAAACAGACATTTCAAAGCTATGAATTAATACTTGTAGATGATGGCTCTGCTGACAGCAGCGGTGCGATATGTGACCGGTATTCGAAAGCGTATAAACAGATTAAAGCGATTCATACGAAAAACCAGGGACTGCCGGCGGCACGGAATAACGGGATTAAGGCTGCCAGTGGAGAATGGTTCGTTTTTATAGATTCGGATGATAGAATTGATTCACGGTATTTTTTGAAAGCGATATACGAAAAAACAAAGAACAGGAGTATAGATATTTTGACATATGGATGTATACAGGCCAGCGAAAAAACAGGCATGGCGCTTAAGAGAATGTATGCAGATATGGGAACTATGAATCAGTTTGCTTCTGTAAAAGAGAAAGTGAGATGGTGTGTCACTTATTCCAGGCTTTCTGTATCTGCGTGGCTTCATGCGTGTTCAAAACGTTTTTTGATTCAAAATCAGCTTTATTTTAATGAAGATTTAAAGACGGCGGAGGACATTGAGTGGTTTTTCCGTGCATTAAGCTGTGAACCAGAGATATGCGGAATGAACGGGACACCATACCGCTATATCATAAGAGAAAATTCTATCTGTACCGGAGTAAAAAAAAGCGGATTTTGGAAATACAGGGAAGAAGCTGTACGGCTGTCCGTGAATGCAGTAAAAAATGCCAGGACAGACAGGGAATATAAGAAAATTTTATATTCGGCACTGGCATATCATTATTATGTTCAGCTTGCAGACATTGGAAGTGAGCCGGTAAAGGAAAAAAAGAGGGAAGCCTTTGACAGGATGAAAGATTTAGAACCTCTGCAGCGTTATGCATGTGGCAGAAAATCGAAAATCAGCAGATGTATTGTCCGTATGTTTGGTATAGAAAAAGGAGCGGAGATATTAAGCAGTTATGTAAAAGCCAGAGCACTTTTAAATGGGTATCCCGTCCGTTCAATGGCTTGTAAATAAAACAGGTTCAATTGGAGGAGCATGCTTTGAAAATAGTTTTTATTGTACCGTATTTCGGAACATTTCCTGACGGTTTTAATCTTTTATTAAAGTCAATCGAAAAAAATAAAGAGAATTATACATGGCTTTTTTTCACAGATGACAGGCGTGATTATGACTGGCCTTCGAATACGATTGTGAAATACGGTTCTTTTTCTTCATTGAAAAAGCAGATACAGAAAAGATTCGATTTTCCGGTCAGTCTGGAACGTCCGTATAAACTCTGCGATTATAAGCCGGCTTACGGATATATTTTTGAAAAATTCATAGAAGGTTATGATTTTTGGGGACACTGTGACATAGACTGCATTTATGGAAAACTGGATCATTTTTTTACGGATGAAGAGTTTAAATCCGATAAAATCCTGCGTCTGGGCCATATGACTTTATATAGAAATACAAAGCAGAACAATCGCAGATTTATGGATACAGCAGACGGGCGGAAGCGATATAAAGAAGTATATACAACAGAAGCATCCTGTGCATTTGATGAAAATAACAGTATGAAGAATCTGAATATATGCGATATATGGCGGGAACACGGGTATTCAGAATGTCTTATGGATGAAGCTTTTGCTAACATATGGGCAAAAGGAAATACATTTCGTCTTACAGTTCAGAAAAATGGTGCAGATTATGAAATAGAGAAGAAAAAAAGAAGCCTGTTTATCTGGAAGAACGGAATTTTAAAACGGTTATGTATTGAGGATGGGAAGCTGACGGAACGGGAATATCTGTACATACACATGATGGGAAGAGTTATGAAAAATCTTGTGACTGGCTCGGATATATCACAGTTTAAAATAATACCAAACCAGTATAGGAATCTTAAGCATGTGCCAGAGAATGTGCATGAATTTTATTGTGAAAAATGGCGCACAGTTAATTGTCAGTATGTAAGACTCAGGACGAAATATCTGTGGATAAAGTTAAAAAGGTTTTCAGATAACAGGAAGAAAAATAAACACTGATAGGAGTTTTATGATTTATATAATGGCAGCCCTGCTGTTTCCGGGGTTCTGTTTTCCGAAGTCAAAATTTTGCTTTTATACAGAGTCGATGGCGCTTGCTGCAGTTCTGGGCGGATTTAACGGGGATCTTGATTTAAATAATTACAGGCATAGGTATGAATTAGAATTGATACCGTTTGAATTTGAACAGCTCATGTATTCAGGAGTATCTTCTTTTTTTCACAGAATAGGAGTGAGCTTTGAATGGTATCATTTTATACTTACAGCAATTACGGTTTTTATAATAGCGATATGTGTGCGAAGTCTGACTGAACATTCTGCATATGCAATGTCGCTGATTAGTACATTTGCCCTTCTTGAAACAGCATGGCAGTTAAAGACACTGACTGCAATGGGAATGTCGGTGCTTGCATTATGGTGGCATTACCAAAAAATATATGTTTCAGATAATCCGGGAGCAATGCATAAAGCAGTATTTCTTATGCTGGTACTGGCGGCAGCGCAGTTTCATTATCTTGCGTTATTTTTTGTTCTTTTTCTATTTGTGAAAAAAAAGAATCATGTTTTTGTAATGATTAAAAATATGCTGCTCTTTGATCTGATTTTCTTTTGTTTTTCAGATGTAGTAATAAAAACCGCGGCGAAATTTTTGTATTCGCTGCACAGGTACACGCAGCCTATGTCAATTCCGAGTATTATGATTACAATTGCGTGGCAGGTATCCGCAATTGCTGTGGTTTACTGTGCACAAAGATATCATAAAGATGAATTCAGCGGGTGGATATTACAGGGGACGCTCTTGTTTTTGCTTCTCATTCCAATGTATAAGTATACGGTTGTTGCTACCCGTATATTCAGAATCTGGATGGTTTTTACTGCCATATATATTTCAAAATTACACAGGCAGGGGATGCGGGTCAGTTTATACCGTATTCTGTATGATGCATATAATTTTGGCTCTCTGGGGTACTGGTTTGTTTTCATTAATGTATACAATGGTACAGAATCATCTGTTAAGTATCTGCTTACGAATCATATTTTAAATGGATAAATGGACTCGCATTATAATATAGACAGTTAACGGAGGATGATGAATTGAAAATAGCTGTCATCAGTATCAACATTGGAAAGTACATAGATTTCTGGGAAGATTTTTATAAAAGTGCAAAAAAGAATTTTTTGCCGGAACATATAAGACATTTTTTTGTATTTACAGACCAAAAGCAGATTCTTTTTCAGCATCGGAAGGATGTATCGGTAATACAGCAGAAAAACCTGGGCTGGCCAGGGAATACACTGATGCGTTATGAGATGTTTTGCAGGATTGAAAATAAACTTAAGGATTTTGATTATATCTTTTTTGCAAATGCAAATCTGTATTTTTTCAAGCCTGTCGGAGATGAGATTCTGCCAAAGGGAAATGAAAGGCTTGTTTTTGTGCAGCGGCAGACATCATACATATGGAAAAAACCGAAGATGCCGTATGAAACAAATCCGCGGAGCACGGCATATGTAAGACCAGGAGAAAGCAGTCTGTATGTTCGCGGCGGATTTAATGGCGGCTGTGCAGAAGCTTTTCTGGAAATGAGCAGAATTTTGCGTAATCAGATTGAAACGGACAGGAAAAATGGAATTACTGCAGTCTGGCATGATGAATCGCATCTTGCCAGATATGTGATAGGAAGAAAGGACGTTAAAATTCTTTCCCCGGGATATTTGTATCCAGAGGGCTTGGTTATGCCTTATCCTAAAATGATATTAATCCGTCCGAAAGATAATCAGGCGGTCAGGTTTGGCACAGAGAAGGGAAGAATTTTGATTATGAAAGATAAGGCCTTTTTAACATTTCGAAATCTGATATACATCATATTGATACGTCTGCGTGTCATTAAATTTTAAGTGCTCTGGGGAGGAAGATGCTTTTATGTGTAAAATATCTGTTGTTACCAGCGTTTGGAATGGTGAAAAATACATTGGCGAGACAATAATGAGAGTTAGAAACCAGACTTTTACGGACTGGGAATACATTATTATAGATAACTGTTCCGATGACAGAACAGCAGAAATTGTTCAAAAGCATGTAAAAAAGGACAGCAGAATTAAATTTATTCAAAATGACAGGAATCTTGGAATATCACCCAATTTAAATAAAGGAATACGGTTAGCAAAAGGCAGATATATTGCAAGGCTGGATCATGATGACCTTTGTTATCCCAGACGGCTTGAAGTACAGTATCAATATATGGAAACACATCCTGAAATACTGCTGTCCGGGTGTGGTGCGGATCAGTGGATAAAAGGAAAGATATATCCTGGCACAAATGCCGTAAAAGCTGCAGATGAAAAAGAAGTGCGGTTTGCAATGGTATTTGCTTTTTTTTCAATTATGGCACATTCAACATTCTTTTTCCGCAGACAGGAAATCATAGATAAAGGAATCTGGTATCGGGATTTAAAGTATGTTGAAGATCTGGCATTTATTTTTGACACGTTAAGAGCAGGAAAAGCCGGATATTTACCGGAACCTCTCATTGCTTATCGGATACATGGCGCCCAGGTCACGAAAAATCTGTCTGCTGCACTGAAATTTACGGAACAGAAGGATGTTTTTTTTGAATATCTGAATGCAATAGATGTCAGAGATAAAGAAATTGTCAGAAAAGCATTTCTTGGCAGCATAGAAGGTGAAAAGGACATGCGGCGTTATGCGAAAGCAATGGCGGATTATGCAGAGACATGCGGTATCAAAGGAAATCTGGCTGAAAATGCGTGTGTCAGACAGATGTATCGCAGAGTATTTGACAGACAGCGGTGCGGGCTGAAAATGCTATCCGTATATGGGCGCAGTCCTTTGAGAGAACCTGTATGGTTTTTCAAACGAAGAGGATTATCTTTGATCAGGCAGTGTGTGCTGAAAGAAGATAAAATGGAAATAAGGCTGTCGGACTGAAACAGGGAGGATTATATTGAAAACAGTGATTTTAGCCGGGGGATTCGGTACCAGAATATCAGAGGAAAGCCAGTTTATCCCAAAGCCAATGATACAGATTGGAGGAATGCCTGTAATCTGGCATATTATGAAGCATTATTCTTATTATGGGTTTCATGATTTTATTATATGCGCCGGATATAAGCAGGAGGTAATTAAAAAGTGGTTTTCGGAGTATTATATGTGCAGAAATGATGTAACGTTTGATTTTAAGAAAGATGGCAGGATGACAGTTTACCAGAAAAGCATAGAGCCGTGGACCGTTACAATTGCTGATACAGGGCTGCATACGCTGACTGGGGGACGCATGGCGGCAGTAAAAGATTATATTGGCAAAGAGACGTTTCTGATGACATATGGGGATGGTGTTTCGAATGTGAATCTGGAAGAACTCTTAGATTTTCATAAGAAAGAAGGAAAACTTGTTACGCTGACTGCTGTACAGCCAGGGAGCAGGTTTGGAGTATTAAAGCTAAATGAGAAACAGGTTCTGTCGTTTCAGGAAAAGAAAATGGAAGATTCTGACTGGGTTAATACAGGGTATATGGTGCTGGAACCGGATGTGTTTGATTATATCGTAACTGACTGCATGTTTGAGCAAAAACCATTGGAGGATATTGTAAAAGACGGAGAACTTGTCTGTTACCGGCATCATGGCTTCTGGCAGTGTATGGATACGATGCGGGATAAAGAACATCTGGAAAAACTGTGGACAGGCGGTGATGCGCCATGGAAGCTGTGGGAGTAATCAGTTACAGAAATGAGGATATGGTGATGATTAAATTATCAAGAGGATGCTGCGAAGAAGAAGAATTACAGCAGGTAAAGGAAGCATTTGATTACGGGTATTTTGGACTTGCTTATAAGACAGATGAATTTGAACAGGAAATAGGCAGATATCTAAATACACCGCGAAGCGTGATTGTGACAAATACAGGAACGACAGCACTTCATCTGGCACTTGACACAATCGGGGTATCACAGGGCGATGAAGTGATTATGCCTTCATTTACATTCGCAGCTACTGCACAGGCAGTCAAGATGTGCGGTGCAAAACCTGTATTTTGTGAAGTTCATTCTGATACATTTCTTATGGATACAGATGATGTAAAGAGAAAAATATCGGATAGAACAAAGGCTGTTATACCGGTTCATTATGCCGGGAGGCCCTGTGATATGGATATTCTGATGGAAATACACAGTAAGACGGGAATCCGGATTGTGGAAGACGCAGCACATGCTTTTGGGTCAGAATATAAAGGGCGTAAAATAGGAGCGTTTGGGGACATTACCTGCTT
The DNA here is from genome assembly GCA_947384955.1 of uncultured Eubacterium sp. Classification (GTDB taxonomy): domain Bacteria; phylum Bacillota; class Clostridia; order Lachnospirales; family Lachnospiraceae; genus Eubacterium_J. Next base: position 27,171 of record CANDJC010000012.1, read on the forward strand.
TAGCTTTGATTCAATCAAAGTCATTACCTGCGGCGACGGCGGTGCTGTTATTACAGATGATCCCTTGTTTGAGGAGCTGTCCAGGAAGAAACGGCTGCTTGGCATTGACCGTAAAACGATGGTGACAAAAGACTGGAAGAAGCGTTCATGGATGTATGATGTAACGGTTCCCGGATATCGGTATCATCTTGGGAATATCAATGCGGCAATCGGGCTTGCACAGATTAAAAAAACAGACAGGTTTATACAAAGGCGCCGGGAAATCTGTCATTTATATGATAAGGAACTGCATGGGATAAAAGGCATTGAACGAACGCCGGATGATTATGACACGATTACTCCTTTTATGTATGCAGTGAGGGTAAAAGAGGGGAAAAGGAATCTGCTGAAAGATTATCTGATGGGTTATGATATTGAAACAGGAATCAGCTATATTCCCTGCCATACGTTTCAGCTATTCCACGAAGAGGAAATACAGCTTCCGATAACGGATGAGATATTTAAGGAAATCCTCTGTCTGCCAGTTCACCCAGAGCTTGCAGACGAAGAGGTTATAGAGGTTTCCAGAAGAATCAGGGAGTTTATGGAGTTATGACAGAGATGTTTCAGTTTGAAGAATCGGAATTAAAAGGCGCATATATGATTCAGCCGTTTTATGCTGCGGATGAACGCGGCGGACTAATTAAAGATTACCATATAAATGAGTTTAAAAGTCATGGCATTGAACATGAACTGAAAGAAGTATTTTATACAATTTCCCGCAAAGGGGTTATCCGGGCACTTCATTTTCAGTCAGGTCATCAGCAGGCAAAACTTGTAAGATGCGTAGCGGGAAAAATCTATGATGTCATTGCAGACCTTCGGAAAGGCTCTGAAACATTTGGACAGTGGCGGGGATATGAACTAAGCGCAGAAAATCGCAGGGAAATATATGTTCCGCAGCATTTTGGCCACGGATATCTGGTTCTTGAAGAATCGGTAGTCAGTTATAAATGCAGCGATGTGTTTTACTCGAAAGAGGATTCTGGAATTATTTACAGTGATCCTGATTTAGGGATTGACTGGCCGTTTAATTTAATCGGAGGAGCAGAAAACCTTATAATCAGCGATAAGGACAGAAATCTTATGAGTTTTCGGGAATTTCAGCAGCAGGGGGACTGATATGGCAAAAAAACATATACTATTAATCGGCGGATATACTTCTACAAATATAGGGAATGGTTTTTATGAAATGGGAGTTAAATATATGCTTTCGAATATATCAGATGAATTTGTAGTTCACTGTACATCAGATCTGTCTTTGTATTACTGGGATAAATTCAGAGCAGAACAGGATGGATTTGAGCCGGCGGAGCATTTTCGAGGACTCGACTATATTGTATGGATGGGGCCGGTATTTGACGCGGTTTCCATGAAGAAGTGGAAAGATGTGCTGGAGAGAGCCGGAAATCAGGGCAGCAGAATCATGTGTTTAGGTGCCGGAAGCAGCCAGTATACAAAAGAGGAAGTGGCAGAGTGTAAAAAAATTCTAAAAAAATATCCGTTTTATATTCTAATAAGCAGGGATACCTGGACTTATAAGGCTTATAAGGATGATTTTACATATGCATATGATGGAATCTGTCCGGCATTTTTCTCATCTCTTTGTTTTCAGAAATGGAAGCTGGATATGCCTCCATTTGCAGTATTTGATTTCGAACAGTATACAGAACCGGATTTTATAAGAGACAGTTCAGGTTTTGCATTTCATGGCGGAAACTGGCAAGGGGGGGGGGCTGAAGAAAAGAACTGTCGTTACAGAAATGATACAGAAATATCCCAAAGAGCAGTTTGACGGTCTCATGATAATCAGGACAAAAAATACTTGTATCAGACCGGAGAATATAGGCGGTAAATACAGAGGCAGAAACATATATCTTTCGGATGTGCCCGAGGATTATTTAAACATCTATGCGAATGCCCAGGCTGTTTTTTCTGACCGTGTCCATGCCTGTGCAGGTGCACTGGCACAGGGAACGCCGGCAATGTTTTTTGGCAGAACGCCGAGAGCGAAATTGTTTGAACGCTTTTTTAAAAATCATTCCGCTGCATTATACAGCAAGCCGGTAAGCCTGGATATGAATATGCTTGATAATGAAAGAAACAGACAATTAGATTTTCTGCGGAAAGTTCTTATGAAATAGCAGATTTATTATAACAAATAGAGGGTAGCAAATATGTCGGTCACCAGAGTATTAAAAAAATACAGGGCTGTTTTATCAAAACATCAAAAAATAAGAGTTGTCGAGCTGGGCATTCTTATGCTGCTTGGAGGGATACTGGAAACCTGTTCCGTGTCTCTTGTACTGCCGTTTATAGATGCAGTCATGAATCCCGGCGCGCTTATGGAAAAGCAGTATGCCAAAGGAATTTGTAATATGCTGAACATACATGATTCCAGAATTTTTTTAATGCTGATGGCTGCTTTGCTTGCGGCAGTATATATATTGAAAAATATGTATTTGTTATTTGAATACAGCATACAGTACAGATTTGTCTATGCAAATATGTTTCAGATGCAGAAACGGCTGCTGCATGACTTTATTAACAGACCGTATGAATATTTTCTAAAGGTAAATTCAGGAGAAATGATCCGGCTGCTGAACAATGATATACCGGCTGTATATGAGACACTGATGGTTGTGCTTACGCTGTTTACGGAATCCATTGTATCAATGATGCTGATAGCTGTCATTTTTATGATTGCACCGGCAGTCACTGTGGCAGTGGCATTTGTACTTCTGGCACTTTTAATTACAGTAAATACAATCATAAAACCGGCACTGAGAAACTGCGGACTGAAAGACCAGCGGGCACTGGCGGGAATGAATAAGTGGCTGCTTCAGTCGATACAGGGTATTAAAGAAGTGAAGGTGATGCAGTCAGAAGTATTTTTTCAGGAAAGATTTGATAGTTATGGAAGCGTGCATATAAACAGTCTTCGCAAGAGCCGCATCTTAAACTTAATGCCGAGATTTTTGATTGAAGGAATCTGTATGGCGGCTATGTTTATAGTCATTGGATTTTTGATTTACCTTGGTGAAAATTTGGAGAAAGTCATTCCGGTTGTTTCGGCTGTTGCAGCAGCCGCTGTCAGGCTGCTGCCTTCGGTAAACAGGATTTCCAGTGCCATGGCATCGGTATCATATAATGAACCGATGCTGGATAAACTGATTGAAAATCTGGACAGTCTGGATGAAAGCGGAAGAGATGCAGGAAGCGGAAAGAGCAGCAGTTTTTGTTTAAACCATGACCTGTGCTTCAGGCAGGTGCTGTATCGGTATCCGGATTCAGAACATACAGTTTTAAGCGGTGCAGACATGAGGATTCAAAAAGGAGAGTCGATTGGAATAGCGGGAGCTTCCGGGGCAGGAAAGACAACACTGACAGATATTATGCTTGGATTATTAAAGCCGCAGCAGGGTCAGGTGCTTGCTGACGGAAAAGATATTTCAGATGATATACAGGGATGGTACCGCTGTGCGGGCTATATACCGCAGACAATTTTTATGCTGGATGGAACGATACGAGAAAATATAACATTTGGGATGGAAAATGCGAACGGAGATGCAGATAATACAGATGCCAGGATTATAGAAGCTCTGGAAGAGGCATCGTTAGGTGAATTTTTGGCGGGACTTCCAGACGGGCTGGATACCGAAATAGGAGAACGCGGTATGCGCCTGTCTGGAGGGCAGAGGCAGAGAATTGGTATTGCAAGGGTACTGTTTCGAAATCCGGAAGTATTATTTTTTGATGAAGCTACTTCTGCTCTGGATCATGAAACAGAAGCGGCTATCATGGATTCTATATACCGGCTGCATAGAAAGAAAACAATGGTTATAATTGCGCACAGACTTTCAACACTGGAAAAGTGTGATCATGTTTACAGGGTTGAAAATGGAAAAATTGTTGTACAGAGATAGTGCGATGGATATCAGACAAAACTGGAACTGAGATATAGAAAAGGAAGATTTATGAGAAATCCTAAAGTAACGGAATACATAAGACGTGACATGAAAGGTTACAGACTTATGAGTTATACAGAAGAATATTCAGACGCTGCAAAAAAGACGGCAGGCCGTCAGCCGGTACTTCTGACAGCGGAAGAGCATAGTAAAATGTCGGAAACAGACTTTGCCAGATATTACAAAAGCAGAGATGAATTAATGAAATGGTATTATCAGTATATCTCAAACATAGACAAACTGGAACTGCTTCCAATCGTAGTGAAAGAAGTTTATAACAGTCATATAGAACGGATTGTTTCTTTTGGAGCAGGTCCGGGTGTGCTGGAATATTTTCTTTCATTAATATTGGGAAAATCTGTATATATACTGGCTGCAGATTATGATCAGTTTTTAGTTCATAATGGTACGAAAATATTTACAGAAGAAAATAAGTATCTGGAATTTAAAGTATTTGATTTCTATAAAGATTCCGTTCAAGAACTGGTTCATAAATATCAGCCACAAATGGCAGTTTTTTTCGGAAGTGCCTGCAGTATGGATAATAAGACATACCTGGCATTTTTAAAACAGTTAAGGAAAGCAGGAATAAGGAAAATTATTACATTTGAGGCTGGGGTATTAGAGCCGGGAAAAATGTTTTTATCGGGAATCCGGCTTTTTGCACATGCAGCAGTCAGATATATTTTACGATATCCAAATCGAGATATTTATGCATGCCATGCGTGGAAAAGGAGTTATTTTGAACTAAAGGATATTTACAGAAAATCAGGATATAGAGAAAGGCGGCTTAAAAACAGCATTTATCAGTATGCATATGTTTTAGAAATATAAGCCGTAAAGACGTTTATTAGGAGTATTTATAGAATGGTTAGAGAGAAGTGTTACAGGCTGTTAAAAAATCGGTTCCCGCATATGTATTCTTATTTAAAAAAGAATAAAGTTTTTCCCTGTTTATATCATATACCGGATTCTGTTTATATGCATAAGAGGAAAAAGGCAGTGCAAAAGCATGGATATTATGTGGTCAGAAAAATGTACGATATTTCAAAATATCTTGGAATTCCCGTGTGGATTGACTGCGGAACTCTTCTTGGCTATTGCAGAGAAGGCATGCTGATGAAACATGATTATGATATTGATTTTGCTTCCTGGAGTCTGGATGAAGAAAAACGAAAAAGACTAATCGGAACGTTAAAAAAAGAGAAGATGCTGAGAGTGAGAGGAGTGTCGCTGGACGGGGTTCCGTACACAGATTCTTTTGAATATAAAGGAGTGATTTTTGACATTAATTATTATTTTGGCAGTCAGAAACTAGCTTATTATTTTGAACATAATACAAATGAGCAAAAAGGAATGAGATTTTATAAAGGGAAGATAAGGTATGAAGAGGGATTTGACATTTATAAATATACTACAGCAAACCTAAAGCCTGTGAAAGGTGTTTTTTTAAATGGGTGTCCCTGTATCATTCCCCAAAATCCAGTCCGAAGGACTGTAGAAATGTATGGTGAAAACTGGATGGTTCCGATAATCGAAGATTATGACTGGACTATACATACAGATTCAGAGTATATGGGCTTTAACTGTAAGGTAAGGGGATGGAGCCGGAAGTAAGAAGAATAAAAATTTAAAGATTTTGGCAGGGATGAACAGTGAAAAAAATATATTTAGGATTTACAGACGGCCAGGATATTCCCCCGAATTACGATAAATATATATGGGCGGATAAGGGATGTCTGGAAGGGATTTCCTATTGTAAGGAAAATCAGATTGAATATGAAATTCTTCAAAATAACTGGAAGACAGATATGGATATTGATAATACCCAGAATTATTTAGAAGAACTGCGAAAGAAGAGCATTGCATACTGTTCCCGATTATTAAATACTTATCATCAGAAGAAATATGCTGAGCCACAGTGGAATATTCTGCTTGGGGGATGGACTGGTTTATATCTATCATCTTTTTATGATAAGTATTTGAAATTAAAACAGATTGAAAAAATGGATATAGAAGCGGAATGTGTTTTGTATGACGTGAGGGAAAATCTATCTGTATATGATTATTCTGCATATGCAGAGCTGCTGTTTTCTTCAGGATGGTTTCATTTATTTCAATATTCTTTGCTATACCGCTCTATGGGTCATGTGGGAAAATTAAAGTGTGTGAGGCGGCAGAAACCTCCCGTGTATCGTATGGAAATTAGAAAGCACAAAAATGCTTTAAAACCCGTAATGCTGCAGACTTTTTTAAATATATACAAAAAAGTTACAGGGCAGAAGAATGCGGTAACGGTGAAAGGCAGTTATCTTCCTGCAGGATTTTTATTTCAAATTATGAAAAAAAGCAGATTTAAGACGGTGAATTACTTCTATGATTCTCAGCTGCACCGCGAAATAAAAGTTAAATCTGCAGATAACGTATGGAGGAACCGTGCCGGAGAAGCCCCAGAGAGCGGGGATGAGTTTGAGAAAATTATTTATAGAAATATAAAGATAAATATTCCGGTTTTATATGTAGAAGGCTTTACGGAACTAGAGAAAAAAGCGGTACAAAAGTATAATTATGCATTTGATTCTGAAAGGATTTATTTTTCCTGTGAACAGACTGAGAGTGATGAACTATTTAAAATTTATCTGATGCAGATGAAAGCAAGAGGAGCGAAATTACTCTGCATACAGCATGGCGGAGATTATGGTATTGAAAAAAATATGATCAGTCATCATGAATATTCGGTCTGTGATGAGTTTATTACATGGGGCTGGAGGAGTGAGGGTATTTATTCATGTGGTTTTAAGCCGATGCCGGCTGCAAAACTGTTAAATCAGATGCTGCACAGCCAGCGGGCCGGCAGAAAAGGTGAATATATTCTGTATGTAAGCTATACACTGCCGAAGAATATTTCCAGATTCAGAGGCAGTGAAGTCTTATATGAAAATGACAGAGAGGAAGAGATTCAGTTTTTACAGAGTCTTCCAGAGTACATGATAGAAAATATGGTGGTCAGGCCTTATATGTGTGATTATGGCTGGAATACTGCTGAAAATATCAGAAACAGGATTCCAAAAGTCAATATAGATCAGACAATGAGGTACTATGACGCTTTGAAAAACGCGAAACTGGTTGTTGCTTTTAACTGGTCGACGACTGTGATAGAAGCCTTATTTGAGAACATACCGGTTATTGTCAGACGGAGAGATTTTGGCATAGAGGATTTTGCAAGGGATGATTTCATGGAAATGAAGGATGCAGGAATGATAGTATCCTCGTTTGATGAACTGGGAACGGCCCTGCAAGAAATATATAAGGATATCGGAGGATGGTGGAATGAGCCGAAGAGGCAGAGGACAGTAAGGAAAATTAAAAATAAGTATTTGTATTTTCCGAAAAACGCACTGGAATTATGGGAAAAAGAATTGATTTTATAAATGAAAAAGTTTGAAAGGCTGGTTATGGCAAGAGAAAAAATTATTTTAGGCGACAGAACGATAGACGAGACGAGTACGCCGTATTTTATTGCTGAAATAGGTATTAATCATAATGGCGATATTCAGACAGCGAAAAGGCTGATAGATGCCGCTTTTGCTATTGGGTGGGACTGTGTGAAGTTTCAGAAACGTGAGCCTGATATTTCAGTTCCAGATGTGCAGAAAGAGATACTGCGCGACACACCCTGGGGAAAGATGACATATTTAGAATATAAAAAAAGAATAGAGTTTGGACAAAAAGAGTATGATTTGATTGACAAATACTGCAGGGAAAAACCGTTATCCTGGACAGCGTCTCCATGGGATATGCCAAGCCTGGAATTTATCATGCAGTATGATGTCCCGTTTATTAAGCTGGCTTCAGCTGCAAATGGTAATGAGGAACTGATAAAAGCAGCATGCGTATATAAAAAGCCTATTATTCTTTCAACAGGGATGTGTACCCAGGATGAACTGGATAAAACAGTGTCTCTGCTTGAAGATTTCAGCGATGGCAGGTACATTCTGATGCATACGAATTCAACATATCCTGCATCAAATGACCGGCTGAATTTAAGGTATATCCAGACGATAAAGGAACGTTATCATTGTCTTGCCGGCTATAGCGGGCATGAACAGAATCTGGAGCCTACTGTTGCAGCGGTTGCACTGGGAGCAAAGGTAATTGAGCGGCATGTAACTGTTTCACATGAATTGTGGGGAACAGATCAGAAAGCGAGCCTGGAAATTAGCGCTATGAATATGGTTTATAAAAGATGCTGCGGTATTATAGAAGCAATCGGGTCCGGGCAAAAGACTTTAGAAGAGGATGAGCTGCAGATAAGAATGAAACTGAGGGGGAATTAGACAAATGATAAATGCTGCATTTATTCCTGTCCGCGGAGGCAGCAAGTCTGTGCCGCTTAAAAATACAAAAGAGATTGCCGGACATCCTTTACTATACTGGACGGCAAAGGCAGCACAGGACTGTAAAGAGATTGACAGAATATATATAGCAACAGACTGTGATATTATCAGACAGGCTGCGGAATCTTTTGGCTTTTCAAAAATAAAAGTGACAGGCAGAAGCCCGGAGACGGCAACCGATACAGCATCGACAGAATCAGCAATGCTGGAATTCGCACAGGAGCATGAATTTGATAATATAGTTTTGATACAGGCGACGTCACCCTTGCTGACGGCAGATGATTTAAACGGCGGTTTTCATGTTTTTTACAGAAATAATATAGACAGTGTTCTGTCTGTTGTTGTACAGAAAAGATTTTTATGGAAGTATAAAAACGGCATGGAAGCAGAGCCGTTAAACTATGATATTTATCACCGTCCTAGACGTCAGGAGTTTGAAGGATATCTTGTTGAGAATGGAGCTTTTTATATAACAGGCCGCAGCAGTCTTCTTTCATCACGCAGCAGGCTGTCAGGAAGAATTGGCGTTTATGAGATGCCGCCTGAAACTTATCTGGAAATTGATGAGCCGGATGACTGGGAAATTGTCAGCGAGCTGCTGAAAAGACGGGAACATTTTAAAAGAAAAAGCAGAAAAGATACGGATAAAGATATGAATCTGAACTATATTAAAATGTTTCTGACAGACTGTGACGGATGTCTGACAGATGGAGGAATGTATTATTCTGAATCGGGTGATGAGCTTAAAAAATTTAATACCAGAGATGGTTATGCATTTCAGATGCTTCGGGAGAAAGGTATTATTACAGGAATTATTACTGGAGAAGATCAAAAGCTTAACCTCCGCAGAGCAGAAAAAATGCAGCTGAATGAGATTATTTCAGGTTCGAAAGATAAGTTAGCGGATGTTCAAAAATTATGCTGTAAGTACGGTATTGAGCTTGAACAGGTAGCATATGTCGGCGATGATTTGAACGATATAGAAGTAATTAGAATGGCAGGATTTGGATGTGCTCCATCAGATGCCTGTGATGAAGTAAAAGAAGCTGCTGGTTATATCACATCGCAAAAAGGCGGACAGGGAGTTATCAGGGAAGCTGTTGATGTGCTGATGAAGGACAACAGATTGTAACAGAAGAGTATGTAGTTAAATTTGATGAAAAAGGGAGATAAAATTAAAGAATGCCGAACGGGTGGAAAGATATATGGTGCACGAAACAGACTGTCTGTTCTGATAATGGAACGGATGAATTTGCCAGATTTTGTGAATTGAAAAAGGCGAATGGATTTGATGTGGCTGTAGGAAATGAAAAGCTGTATTTTGAACTGTTTTATCAGGAATGGATGAGCTTCTTTCATAAGATTGCAGAACTTCTTGGGGAAGGTATAGGGGATATAAAAAGTGTCTATGAGGCAGGGTGTGGAAGCGGAGTAAATCTTTATATGTTTCAAAACCGTTTGCAATGTAAAACAGGAGGATGTGATTATTCACCGGCAATGGCTGAAAGCGCTAGAATCGTGACAGGATGTGAAGATTTTAGATGCTGCAGTGCAGATGAAATATCCATTGAGCCACAGTATGATATTGTAATGGCAGAAAGTGTTTTTCAATATTTTGAATCACATGTATACGCAGAAGAAGTTTTAAGAAAGATGATCAAAAAGAGCCGGAAAATAACGTATGTGGGAGAAATACATAATGCGGTTTATGAACAGGAACTTATGGAATGCAGAAGGAAATCAATTGACAATTATGAGACAAAGTATGAAGGACTTTCCAAGCTGTTTTTTTATAAAGAGTGGTTTCACAGGATTGCCAGTGATTATGGAAGGAAAGTCGTTTATATGGATGTGAAAAATCCAGAGTATATTAATGCAAAATATTTATTCAACTGTTTTATATTTTAGAAGCGGACAGGAGGAAACAATATAATATGCAAGCAATAATTCTGGCCGCGGGAATGGGAAAACGGCTGAAAGAACGAACACAAAGCAACACAAAATGCATGGTCAGAGTGAACCGGACAACCTTGATAGAAAGAATGCTGCGACAGCTGGACAAAAGAAGTCTGTCGAGAATTATAATCGTAACCGGTTATGAAAGAAAGAAGCTGCAAGAGCATGTTAATATGATTGAAGTTAAAACACCGGTTATTTTTGTAGAAAATCCTATATATGATAAAACAAATAATATTTATTCTTTATCGCTTGCCAAAAAATACCTTCTTCAAGAAAATACTCTTTTGTTTGAATCAGACATTATATTTGAAGACGCTGTTCTGGATGAGATTATCAGAGACAAAAGAGATAGCCTGGCATTGGTAGACAGATACGAATCCTGGATGGATGGAACCTGTGTCAGGCTGGATAGTCAGGACAGAATTACAGACTTTATATCCCGGAAAAATTTTGATTTTAAAAATACGGCTGGATGTTACAAAACAGTTAATATTTATAAGTTTAGCAGAGAATTTTCTGAAACATATTATGTACCGTTCTTGGAAGCGTACTTAAAAGCTCTTGGTGAAAATGAATATTATGAACAGGTACTCTGTGTAATCATCATGCTTGATGATGTGCAGATACGTGGAAAACGGCTGAATGGCCAGAGATGGTATGAAATTGATGATGAGCAGGATCTGGATATCGCATCAGTAATTTTTTGTGATAATTCTGAAAGAGTTTCGAAGCTGGAAGAACGTTATGGAGGATATTGGAGATTTTCTGAATTGCTGGATTTCTGCTATTTGGTAAATCCTTATTATCCTCCGCAGAAGATGGTTGATGAAATGAAGGCATCGTTTGACAAAATGCTTATGCAGTATCCGTCTGGAATAAACATCAATTCGCTATTGGCGGCGAAAAATTTTAGTATCCGTAAGGAAAATATAGTGGTTGGGAATGGTGCTTCTGAATTGATCAGAGCTTTTATGAGCAGGCTTCAAGGAAAAACAGGATTTATCAGGCCGGCATTTGAAGAATACCTAAATAGATATGATTTAGATGATGCCGTGATTTTTGATGTGGGAGAGCGTGACTGCCGTTATACGGCAGATGATTTGATGGAATATTACAGAGGTACAGATATATCAGCGCTTGTGCTTGTAAATCCAGATAATCCTTCTGGCAATTATATTAAAAAAGCAGATATACAAAGGCTGGCGGACTGGTGTATGGAGCATGAAATAACGCTGCTTCTTGATGAATCATTTGCTGATTTTTCGGAGGAACCGGACAATACATGTATCCGTCAGAATATACTGGATGAGAACCCGTATCTATACGTGATGAAAAGTATATCAAAGTCGTATGGGGTTCCAGGATTGCGTATTGGGGTGCTGGCATCCGGTGATACAAAGATGATTGCTGAACTGAAGAAAGATGCTGCCATTTGGAATATAAATTCTTTTGCAGAATTTTATATGCAGATAGAAGAAAAATATATAAAAGAATATGCAAAAGCTATGGATAAATTCCGTCAAGAGAGAAAGAGATTTATCGAAGAACTAAACCAGCTGGAATATCTAAGGGTGCTGCCTACACAGGCTAATTTCGTAATGGCTGAACTGCAAAACGGTATGTCAGCGAAAGAACTGGTTTCTGATATTCTTATAAATTATAATATTCTGATTAAAGATCTGTCAAATAAAATGCAAGGAAGGCCTTTTATCCGCATTGCAATCAGGAACGAAGATGATAACAGAATTCTGGCTAAAGCTTTGAAAGTCTGTCTGAAAAAAGAAGAAAAGAAGGATGTGTAATGACCGAATCGTGTTATCGGCGTAATCATAATAGTATTGCATTTTTCTGCCTTATCGAATATAATTCAGTTCATACGGATTTCATAAGGAGATGAGACACATGCCCAGAACAGCCGGAATCGGAATACAGAATTTTGAAAAAATCATTACTATCCACAATTTCTACGTAGACAAAACACTCTTTATCAAAGAATGGTGGGAAAGCCAGGATGAGGTAACGCTGATTACCCGCCCGAGAAGATTCGGCAAAACACTGAACTTAAACATGACAGAACGCTTTTTTTCTGTGGAATATGCCGGACAGGGAGAGATTTTTAAAGACCTGAATATCTGGAAGGAAGAAAAATACCGCAGGCTTCAGGGAACATTTCCGGTTATCAGTCTTTCGTTTGCCCCGGTAAAAGGAACGGGAGATTTCAGACAGATGAAAAGGCTGCTGTGCCAGGTGATTGCCGGGTGCTGCAGCCATTATCAGTTTCTGCAGGAAGCGGGGCTGATGAACGAAAAAGAAAGGGAGTTTTTTTCGGCTGTTTCAAGGGATATGGACGATGATATTGCTGCGATGTCGCTGCATATGCTTTCAAAGCTGCTGATGCGGTACTATAATAAGAAGGTACTGATTTTTCTGGATGAATATGATACGCCGCTACAGGAAGCATATGTCTGCGGGTACTGGGATGAAGCGGCGGCGTTTTTAAGAAGTTTTTTGAATATTACATTTAAGACGAATCCGTATCTGGACCGGGCAGTTATGACAGGCATTACCAGAATCAGTAAAGAGAGCATATTTTCTGATTTGAACAATCTGAGCGTAGTAACTGCAGGTTCTGATAAATACGCAGAAGCCTTTGGATTTACACAGGAAGAAGTTACGGCTGCGCTGCAGGAATACGGTCTGTCGGATATGGAAGAATGTGTCAGAGACTGGTATGACGGTTTTATATTTGGGACGAAGGAGGATATTTATAATCCGTGGTCCATTATCAGTTTTCTAAATGAAAAGAAGCTGGCATGCTACTGGGCGAATACAAGCAGCAACGGACTTGTAAACAAGCTGGTACAGGAAGGAAGCAGGGATGTGAAAACTGCGATGGAAGACTTGCTTGCGGGCGGGACTATCTGCACGGGCATGGATGAACAGATAGTGTTCAGCCAGCTTGATGAAAATGAAAGCGCTGTATGGAGCTTTCTGCTGGCAGGCGGGTATCTGAAGGCAGTAAAACATACGTTTGACCCGGATACCGGAAATGAAAAGTATGTGCTGAAGCTGACGAATAAAGAAGTAAGGATGATGTTTTGCAGTATGATACAAGTCTGGTTTAAAGGCAGGGGGCCGGCATACAATGATTTCATCAGGGCGCTGTTATCAGATGATAAAAAAGCAATGAATTATTATATGAATCAGGTTGCATTGAATACGTTCAGCAGCTTTGATACCGGGAACAGGCCTTCTGCTTTTGCTGAACCAGAACAGTTTTATCATGGGTTTGTGCTCGGGCTGCTTGTGGAGCTTTCGGGCCGGTATGTGATGACTTCCAATCGGGAGAGCGGCTTTCGGACGTTATGATGTGATGCTCAAACCGCTGAATGAAACGGATGATGCGGTAATTATAGAATTTAAAGTGCATGATAAGGAGGAGGAGAAAACGCTGGAGGATACGGCGAAAGCGGCGCTTCTTCAGATTGAAGAAAAACGTTATGCAGCAGCGCTTGAGGCGGAGGGGATTCCGGCCGGGCGCATTCGAAGGTATGGGTTTGCGTTTGAAGGGAAGAAGGTGCTGATTAAATGAGATGTCAGCTTACAGGCCAGGCTGACCTGTTATCAGAAGTTCAGCCTGGTTTTTAAATTTCCAAATGACAGGCAATACAAATACAGCCGGTTATATTGTGCCCGTAAGATAAATTGGGTATTTTTGTGTCCAGATTTCGTCATAACACTGGGCGCCGATGCCATCAAAACGTATCCAGTATTCATCTAAATGATTACTTCCGTTGTTTCGTTTTACCAGCTCTTCAAAATTATAGCAGGACAGCCCCATGCCTTCCAGATAATCTGACAGCCACATTGCATAATCCTGTACTACCCGTCTTCTGAAAAAATCATTCAAAGAACGGTAAGACATGCCAAATTCTTTCGGCTCCATTGGCCACCACTTCTGATTGCTTAAATCATGGCAGGATATCAGCTGGCGGTCTTTGATTTCAAATTCAAATAGTGCAAGGTTCTGGTGATACATCGTTCCCTTTAGGTTTTTAATGAAGTGTTCTTTTGACATATGAATCAGCTTCCTTTTATGATTTTCCCCTGTCTTTTTAAATTATTTTGAGTATAATCGAAAACAGCACTGGCTGCAAGAATTTTCGCAAAGAAAATAAAACCGCCCTCGACAGCTCTGATGCTGTCTTCGGCGGTTTTATCATTTTTATACAGTACAGTCCGGTTCTTGCTGCGTCATGCGGCTATTTATGAAACATTGTCCCGGTTTTTCCCTGTATCGCATCTCTGGATTTTTCCAGCAGCGTTATCAAAGCGGTACGTCCCGGCTTCGAATCAGCGAAATCAACCGCTGCTTCGACCTTCGGCAGCATAGAGCCTGCAGCGAAATGGCCTTCTTTTATATACTGCTCAGCTTCTTTGACAGATACATCTTCCAGCCATTTTTCATCCGGCTTTCCAAAGTTCAGCGCCACTTTTTCCACAGCTGTTAAAATAATCAGATAATCCGCATCCAGCTCTTTTGCGAGCAGGCAGCTGGCGAAGTCTTTGTCAATCACGGCGCTTGCGCCTTTTAAATGATTGCCCTGTCTGGTAACCGGGATTCCGCCGCCGCCGCAGGCGATGACCAGATTGCCGGAATTTACCATGGTGCGGATGGTGCCGATTTCAACGATTTCGACTGGTTTTGGGGAGGCAACGACACGGCGCCAGCCTCTCCCGGAGTCTTCCTTCATGACATAATGGAAATTTTCTTCCATCATTTTTGCCTGTGCTTCGTCTACGAATTTGCCAATCGGTTTGGACGGCGACTGGAATGCCGGGTCGTTTTCGTCGACGCGTACCTGAGTAATCATGGTAGCTACCGGAATGTCGTCGATGCCGCGGTTCAGCAGTTCTTCACGCAGAGCGTTCTGTAGGTCGTAGCCGATGTAAGCCTGGCTCATGGCTACACAGACAGAAAGCGGTGTATTCGGCTGCTGTGCGTCTTCGTGGGTCAGGGCAATCATGGCATTGTTTACCATGCCGACCTGCGGGCCGTTGCCGTGCGCTACGACGACTTCGCAGCCTTCTTCGATTAAATCTACAATGGCTTTTGCTGTAATTTTGACGGCAGCCATCTGTTCCGGCAGTGTATTTCCAAGCGCATTGCCGCCGAGGGCAATGACGATTCTTCTTTTTTCGGACATATGTGAAATCCCCCTGTAATGATTCAGAAAGGCCTGCGCGGAGTCTGCCAGTCTGGCATTCACTGTGCAGGCCGTAAGAAAAAGTAAAATAAACAGGCAAATGCTTTCGTCCTGCGTGTTATTTTATTTCAGTATTCTCGGAGTGCTCTTTTCTTCCAGCTTCTTTAAGATATCAGCCGGGTCTGCAAATTTTGCAAGGAAAATCATGGCAGCAATAATGTATGGCTTGAAGCTGGCTTCTTTGTAAAGCGGATTGCGGTAACGGTCAAATACGGAAGCGTCTACTTCGCCTTCTTCGCAGCTTACGCCGGTGATGTCAGCAGGCAGGCAGTGCATGTAAAGCGCTTTGCCGTCTTTGGTTGTTTTCATCAGTTCTTCGGTGCATGCCCAGTCTTTGTGCTGTGCATTCTGTGCAAGCAGTTCTTTTTCGAGCGCTTTGATGCCTTCGGTGTCGCCGTTTCCGTACAGCTCGGTACGTTTTTCCATTGCGGCGAACGGAGCCCAGCTCTTCGGATATACGATGTCTGCGTCTTTGAAGGCTTCTGCCATATTATTTGTCTTTGTAAAGGTACCGCCGGATTTCTTTGCATTTTCAGCAGCGACTGCTTCTACCTCCGGGAAGATTTCATAGCCTTCCGGATGTGCTAATACAACGTCCATGCCGAAACGGCTCATCAGGCCGATGATTCCTTGCGGAACGGACAGCGGCTTGCCGTAAGACGGAGAGTAAGCCCATGTCATAGCGATTTTTTTGCCTTTTAAGTTTTCTACGCCGCCGAATTCGTGAATAATGTGCAGCATATCAGCCATTGCCTGTGTCGGGTGGTCGATATCGCACTGCAGGTTTACGAGGGTAGGCTTCTGCTCTAAGATGCCGTCTTTATTTCCCTGTGTCACAGCATCTACGACTTCATGCATGTATTTGTTGCCTTTGCCGATGTACATATCGTCGCGGATGCCGATGACGTCTGCCATAAAGGAAATCATGTTTGCGGTCTCGCGGACAGTTTCGCCGTGTGCAACCTGTGATTTGCCTTCGTCTAAGTCCTGTACCTCTAAGCCGAGCAGGTTGCAGGCAGAAGCGAAGGAGAAGCGGGTACGGGTGGAGTTGTCGCGGAATAAAGAAATTCCCAGGCCGCTTTCAAATACTTTGGTGGAAATGTTGTTCTCACGCATAAAACGCAGCGCGTCTGCAACCGTAAAGACAGCTTCGATTTCATCGTCCGTCTTTTCCCATGTAAGGAAAAAATCCCCGTTATACATTTCTTTGAAGTTTAAAGCGTTTAATTTGTCAATGTAATCCTGTAATGTTTTCATTGTTCCCATAGTAAGAATCCTCCTATTATATAATGCAGTGTTTTTCTGTTCATGCCTAAAATGTGTGATGAGGCTGTTCCGTGCAATGTGAATCAGGTATATTTCTTCACATCTGTACTGAATCAGAATAACTGGCGGTTTCTGCTGCAATACAGATGGATTGTCTGGTTCAAGAGATAAAATAGTCAAATCAGCAGTTTTCGTTTAGCCGGCTATGCATTTGAGAAACCGGTATGCTTTATGTAAAATAACATGTGTTTTCTGTAAAAGGCATGTATTTTATATCAAATGGTATGTGTTTTATTTTAAATGTACGGTGCTGTCAGGTGCTTTTTCTATTTAAAGTATTCAGAAGGCAGAGCTGCATAGACAGCCGCGCAGGTAACAAGGTCCTGCTTCCATGTTTTTTCGTTCGGTGCATGTGCCTGTGCTTCTGCGCCCGGGCCGAAGCCGATGCAAGGGATGCCGTTTCTGCCCATAATCGAAACGCCGTTTGTAGAGAAGGTCCACTTGTCGGTCAGCGGGCGTGCCTGGCGCATTTCGAGCGTATCCGGCGCGCCGATGCGTTTGTCGCCGTAAAGTCCCTTATAAGCTGCTTCTAAGGACTGGGTTACTTTGTGGTCCTTTGGAATTGCCCAGGTAGGGAAGTAGCACTCGATTTCGTAAACGCATCCGGTATAGGACGGACGGTCATAATTGTACATTGATACTTTTACATCGTCGCCGTATTTCTTTACGCTTGGAAGAGCGCGGATTTCATCGAGGCAGCTTTCCCATGTTTCGCCGAATGTCATGCGCCTGTCTAAGGAAATCGAGCAGGAGTCAGCAACCGCACAGCGGCTTGGCGAAGTATAGAAAATCTGGGATACGGTCACGGTGCCGCGTCCTAAAAATCTGGCTTCTTCCCAGTCTTTGTTGTATTTTTCATCCAGCATTTTTACAAGGCCTTTGATTTCGGTGCCGTCCTGCGCGTCATTTTCATTTAAGGAACGGATGTCCTGTAAAATGTCGGCCATTTTGTAAATCGCATTGTCGCCGCGTTCCGGTGCGGAGCCGTGGCAGGAAACGCCTCTGACATCGACACGGATTTCCATGCGTCCGCGCTGTCCGCGGTAAATGCCGCCGTCGGTAGGCTCGGTGGATACGACAAATTCCGGGCGTACTTTGTCTTCGTTAATGATGTACTGCCAGCACAGGCCGTCGCAGTCTTCTTCCTGAACGGTGCCGACAACCATGATTTTGCAGTCTTCCGGTATCAGGTTTAAGTCTTTCATAATTCTTGCGCCGTATACAGAAGATACGATGCCGCCGCACTGGTCAGATACGCCGCGTCCGCCGATTTCGGTATCATTTTCATAGCCTTCGTATGGGTCAAAGTCCCAGTTTTCCAGGTTGCCGATGCCTACCGTATCAATATGCGCATCGTATGCAATAATCCGGCTGCCGGTTCCCATATATCCAATGACATTGCCCTGCGGATCAATCTGCACTTCGTCGAATCCGACTTTTTTCATCTCAGCCGCAATCGTATCGATATGTGCTTTTTCGTCGCAGCTTTCTCCCGGGTTTTTTACGATAGCGCGTAAAAATGCGTTCATATCTTTGCTGTATCCTTCTGCTGCTGCTTTAATTTTTTCAAAATCTGACATGGCCTGTTCCTCCTTTGATTTAGCCGTTATATGATGAATTTATGTATGTTTACTGAATATCTGCAAACGGTTCTTTATCCGTGCCGCACAATCCTTCCCAGGTAATCTCGCGGAAGCGGTCCGGGTCGGTATCGCCTTCGGAAGAGACGAGAAGCACTCTGGAATTTTTATCCAGCTTCAGCGCGTCTTTTAACTCTTTGTATTCCGGCATGGTCATTACAGCATGCAGAAGGCCCATAGTAACAGAGCCGGATTCCCCGGAAATGACTCTTTCGTCGCCGCGCATCGGAGAGCTGTAGATGCGTGTGCCGTTTGCGCTTACCCAGTCTGGGCAGGATACAAACACATCCACATGGTTTTTCAGAATATCCCAGGATACGGTATTTGCTTCTCCGCAGGCAAGCCCTGCCATGATAGTCAGCATATCGCCGGTTACATTTACACGGCTTCCGTCAGCCTTTCGCGCAGACTGGTACAGGCAGTCAGCCTCGCCTGCTTCCACAACAGCCATAACCGGAGGATTATCTGCAAAGCGGTTGGAAAAATAACCGACTACAGCGCCTGCCAGAGAACCTACGCCGGCCTGGATAAAGATATGGGTAGGACGGCAGCCGTCTGCTTCTAACTGGTTATCTGCTTCTAAAGCAAGTGTTCCGTAACCCTGCATAATCCAGGTCGGAATTTCTTCATAACCTTCCCAGGCTGTATCCTGTATAATAATGCCGCGCTCTGCTTCCTGTGCTTCTTTTGCGGCAAGGCGCACACAGTCGTCATAGTTCATATCTTCAATTGTCACGGTCGCATTTTCTTTTGCAATATTCTCAAGACGTGTCTGTGTGGAGCCTTTCGGCATGCGGACAACACATTTCTGGCCGAGCTTATTTGCTGCCCATGCAACGCCGCGTCCATGGTTTCCGTCGGTAGCTGTAAAAAAGGTCGCCTGGCCGAACGTATCGCGCAGCTGGCTGGAGGTCAGGAAATTGTAATCGGTATCGGTTACGTCTCTTCCGGTTTCTTTTGCGATGTACCGGGCAATGGCATAAGAGCCTCCGAGCACTTTAAAGGCATTCAGGCCGAAACGGTAGGATTCGTCTTTGACATAGACGCGGTCTAAACCAAGCTGTCCTGCCAGTCCGCTCAGACGGGTCAGAGGCGTTACGGCATACTGCGGAAAACTTTTATGGAAACGGCTTGCTTTCTGCATTTCCTCCAAAGACATGTTTGCAAGCTGTCTGTCATCGCTTTTGGTAATGTTGTTTGGAACCCACTTAATCGGGGCTCCGGATGATTTGCTCATGATATGCTCCTCCTTCGCTTGAAATGATACTGATGTGCGGCACATTGTTATGTGACGGTTGATTTGCAGATTCGTTAATTGTCTCCCTTGGTAACCATTATAGCAGCAGTTTTGAAAAAAGCAATATGAAAATGAAAAAAATTTATTATTATGCGAAAAAATTTTTAGATTCCTGTGAATACTGGGCGATTGTCAGTAAAATAAAAAAATTTTCTCATAAAAAAAATTTTTTCACAAAAACCATTGCAATTTAGCAATAAGGATGATAATATGGACTCAATGAAAGCGGCATTTGTTAATAATGCACGAGAAATGCAGAGGAACAGTAGTTCGTTTACTGTCAAAACGCATAGCAAATCACTTTCCAGGCTGGCAGGCTCTCCCTTATTTTTAAGCCGGCCGGAACAGTATTTTTGGGGAGCTTTGGAAAAGCGGCAGGCTGGTTCCGGCTCCGAAGGAAGGAGGAATTATGGACAGACAGGCAGGAAATGCACCGGCGGGGGAACTATTCCGTTTAGACGGCAGGCCTTCGCTCAGCCAGGCGCTTCCGCTTGCGCTGCAGCATGTAGTAGCGATGATTGTCGGATGCGTAACGCCTGCGATTATCGTAGCAGGGGCGGGAGGCCTTTCGGATGAGGATTCGGTCATACTGATACAGGCGGCTCTTGTAGTGTCTGCAGTTACGACGCTGATTCAGCTGTATCCCATTCTGCGCGGGAAGAAGTTATCGATTGGTTCAGGACTGCCGGTTATTATGGGCATCAGTTTTGCATATGTGCCTACAATGCAAGCCATTGCCGGAGATTTCGGAGCTGCCACAATTTTCGGGGCTCAGATCATAGGCGGTATCGTTGCTGTGACTGTAGGAGTTTTTATCAGGCAGATTCGGAAGTTTTTCCCGCCGTTAATTACCGGAACGGTTGTATTTGCCATCGGGCTTTCTTTATATCCTACGGCGATTAATTATATGGCAGGCGGTACAGGGAGCAAAGATTACGGCTCCTGGCAGAACTGGCTGGTTGCGCTGATTACGCTGACGATTGTTACGGCACTGAATCATTACGGCAAAGGAATACTGAAGCTGTCTTCGATTCTGATTGGCATTATTGCGGGATATATTGTATCGCTGTTTTTCCATATGGTGGATTTTACATCGGTATCTCAGGCTTCCTTTTTCCAGCTTCCGCTTCCGCTGCATTTTGGAGTGGAGTTTGAGATTTCATCCTGTGTGGCAATCGGAGTTTTGTTTGCGATAAATTCCATTCAGGCAATCGGCGATTTTACGGCGACGACAACCGGCGGAATGGACCGGATGCCCTTAGATGAAGAGTTAAACGGCGGAATTGTGGCTTACGGTATCTGCAATATTATCTGTCCGCTGTTCGGCGGTCTTCCGACGGCGACGTTCAGCCAGAATGTAGGTATTGTAGCTTCGACAAAGGTGGTGGCAAAAAGGGTATTCGGGCTGGCGGCAGGAATTCTGCTGATAGCCGGGCTGATTCCGAAATTTTCTTCGATACTGACGACGATTCCAAGCTGTGTGCTCGGAGGCGCTACGGTATCGGTATTCGCATCGATTGCGATGACAGGCGTTAAGCTGGTAACGGCTTCGCCGATGAATTTCAGAAATACAACGATTGTCGGGCTGGCTGTGGCGCTCGGCATGGGAATTACACAGGCGAATGCGGCGCTTGCAAGCTTTCCGGCATGGGTGACGACCATCTTTGGCAGGTCTCCGGTCGTGCTTGCTACAATCGTTGCGATTATTTTAAATCTGGTGCTTCCAAAAGAACAGGAAGACCAGGCAATTGAACTGATGAAAAAGGAGGGGGCAGGCTGATGTTTATAATCGGAAACGGGAAACTTTTTACAAGAGACGAAAATTTACCATATATTGAAAACGGCGCGGTGGCGGTTTCGGGGACAAAAATAGCTGCTGCGGGCACTACGGAATCCATGAAAAATACATATAAAGACGCTGAATTTATAGATGCAAAAGGCGGTGTGATTATGCCGGCATTTATCAATACGCATGAGCATATTTACAGCGCCATGGCAAGGGGACTGAGCATTAAAGGATACAGTCCAAAGGGATTTTTGGATATTTTAGACGGACAGTGGTGGACGATTGACCGTCATCTGACGTTAGAGCAGACGAAATACAGCGCTATGGATACCATGATTTCCTGTATCCGAAACGGCGTGACGACGATTTTTGACCACCATGCGAGCTTTGGACAGATTAAAGGCAGCCTGTTTACGATTGCGGACGCTGCGAAAGAGCTCGGCGTGCGTGCCTGCCTGTGCTATGAAATATCAGACCGTGACGGCATGGATAAGGCAAAAGAATCGGTGATGGAAAATGCGGAATTTATCCGTTATGCATTAAAAGACGATACGGATATGATAAAAGGCATGATGGGAATGCATGCACAGTTTACCATTTCGGATGCAACGATGGAGCTTGCGGCGGCAAATAAGCCGGAAGAAGCAGGATATCATATCCATGTGGCAGAAGGAATCGAAGACCTGCACGACTGCCTGAAAAAATACGGCAAGCGGATTACAGACCGGCTGATGGACTGCGGCATTCTTGGGGAGAAGACGCTGCTCGGGCACTGCATTTATATCAATCCGCATGAGATGGATTTAATCAAAGACACCGATACGATGGTGGTACATAATCCGGAGTCTAATATGGGAAATGCCTGCGGCTGCCCTCCGACAATGGAGCTTGTCCGGCGCGGCATTCTGACCGGGCTTGGAACCGACGGCTATACACATGATATGACAGAATCGTTTAAGGTGGCAAACGTGCTGCACAAACACCATTTATGCGATGCAAATGCAGCATGGGGCGAGGTGCCGAAGATGCTGTTTGAAAATAATGCAAAAATTGCAAACCGCTATTTTGAAGCGCCGCTCGGCGTGTTAAAGGAAGGCGCGGCAGCGGATGTGATTGTAGTGGATTATGACCCGCCGACACGGCTGGATGAAACGAATATCAACGGACATATTCTGTTTGGCATGACCGGACGGGATGTTGTGACAACGGTCGGAAACGGAAAAGTGCTGATGCAGGACCGGGAAGTGAAAGTGGCGGATGTAAAGGAAGTTATGGCGAAGTGCAGGGAGGAATCTGCAAAACTGTGGAAGAGCATTAACGGATAAATGGGAAGGAGAGGTTTATTTATGAGTGATGTTATGACATGCATGCCGTTTGCGCAGTTATTAAACTGGGTAAGGACAGAGCATGATACAAAGGGCACGGTTTTCGGCGTCCACAGACCATACCAGGCGGACGGAAAAGACTGGAATATTTTTGGAAGAAAGCTGGAAACACCGATAGGGCCGGCTGCGGGCCCGAACAGCCAGCTGGCGCAGAATATTGCAGCGGCTTATTATGCGGGCAGCCGTTTCTTCGAGCTGAAGACCGTGCAGATTATGGACGGCGCGGAGCTTGCGGCATGCGTCAATAAGCCTTGCATTAAAGCGGACGACGAAGCTTACAACTGCGAGTGGTCGACGGAGCTGTATGTTCCGCAGGCGCAGGATGAATATATCAAAGCATGGTTTTTGCTTGCGTTTATGGCGAAAGAATACGGGCTTGGCAGCATGGACGGATTTCAGTTTAACATCAGCGTCGGATATGACCTGGCCGGGATTCAGTCGAAAAAAATTAATTCTTTTATTGAAAATATGAAAAATGCCGCCGGTACGCCGATGTTTCAGGAATGCAGGGCGCAGCTTCTGGCACATGCGGACGAATACAAAAATATGACCAAAGAAGATATCGAACAGATTCCGGCGCAGATTTGCAATTCGGCTACGATATCCACGCTGCACGGCTGTCCGCCGAAGGAGATTGAAAGCATTGCGAGCTATCTTTTGACAGAAAAGAAAATGCATACGTTTGTAAAATGCAATCCGACGCTGCTCGGCTATGAATTTGCAAGGGAAACACTGGATAAAATGGGATATGATTACATCGCGTTTGGAAGATTTCATTTTGACGACGACCTGCAGTACAAAGACGCCGTGCCGATGCTGCAGCGGCTGATGAAGCTGTCGGAGGAACTGGGACTGCAGTTTGGCGTTAAAATTACAAATACGTTTCCGGTAGATGTAAAAGCCGGGGAGCTCCCGAGCGAGGAAATGTATATGTCCGGCAAGTCCTTATTCCCGCTGTCGATTGCGTTAGCGGCAAAGCTGTCAAAGGAATTTGACGGAAAGCTGCGCATTTCCTATTCCGGCGGCGCCGATGCATTTAACATTGACCGGATTGTCCGCACAGGCGTATGGCCGGTGACGGTCGCAACGACGATATTAAAACCGGGCGGATACCAGCGTCTTGCGCAGATGGCAGAGCTTGTAAACAGTCTGGATAACCAGACATTTCAGGGTATCGATGCAGAAGCGCTGAGCAGGCTTGCACAGGAGGCAGTGACAGACCGTCATCATACGAAACCTGCGAAACTGCCGGGCTCCCGCAAATCCAATGAAAAAGTGCCGCTGATGTTCTGCTTTACCGCTCCGTGTGAAGATGCATGCCCGATTCACCAGGAAATTACGACTTATGTGAAGCTGGCCGGCGAAGAACGCTATGAGGACGCATTCAAAGTGATTTTAAACCGCAATGCACTGCCGTTTATCACAGGAACCATCTGCGCGCACGGATGCCAGAGCCACTGTACCCGCAATTTCTACGAAACACCGGTACAGATTCGCGATACGAAGCTGTTATGCGCACAGAAAGCGTTTGACCATGCAGCAGGCAGCATCAGGCCGTCGGGAACCTGCAGCAAAAAGACAGCCATCGTCGGAGGAGGCCCGTCCGGTATGGCAGCTGCATTCTATCTGGCAAGGCTTGGCGCAAAAGTGACGATTTATGAAAAACGCGACAGGCTCGGCGGAATTGTCAGCGCAGTCATACCGGATTTCCGTATTGACGACAGTGTCATTGAAAAAGACGTATCCCTGTTAAAACAGCTTGGCGTGGAAATCCTATGCGGAACAGAAGCACCGCCTGTATCAGAACTCAGACAGTCCTATGATGCAGTCATTCTTGCTGTAGGCGCTTACAAACGCAGCCAGCTGAATCTCGAAGGAAAACAGGCAGTCAACGCACTCGAATTTTTAGAGCAGTTTAATCAAACAAAAGGAAAGCTGACACCTGGCAGAAATGTAGCCGTTATCGGCGGCGGCAATACCGCAATGGATACCGCAAGAGCCGCAAAACGCTGCGAAGGCGTAGAACACGTATACCTCGTATACCGCAGAACCAGACGCTACATGCCGGCAGACGAGCACGAGCTTCAGCTTGCAATCGAAGACGGCGTGGAATTCAAAGAACTGCTCGCTCCGGTGCGCATGGAAAACGGCGTGCTTGTCTGTGACCAGATGGTTTTAGGCGAAATCGACGAATCCGGCAGGGCCAGCGTGATTCCATCTGGAAAGACAGAAGAAGTACCCGCAGATACCGTGATTGCGGCAGTCGGTGAAAAAGTACCGTCAGATTTCTACGAAGCATGCGGCATCCACACAGACAGCCGGGGACGCGCGCTCGTAAATGAAAACCTGGAAACAAATCTGCCAGGCGTTTATGTCATCGGCGACGGTCTGTACGGTCCGTCACTGGTAGTAAAAGGAATGGCACATGCAATTACAGCCGCAGAAGCAATCGCCGGACAGGAAATTACAGCTGGAATGAGCCAGCCGGTATCTGCAGACGCTGTTTATGAAAGAAAGGGAATCCTGAAAGAGCCGGGAAGCGGCATGGAAGCACAAAGATGCCTTGCATGTTCTTCTGTATGCGAAAACTGTGCCGATGTCTGTCCGAACCGCGCAAATATTGCGGTACGCGTGCCGGGCATGGACAGTGCGCAGATTATCCACGTAGATTATATGTGCAACGAATGCGGCAACTGCAGGAGCTTCTGCCCGTATGCAAGCGCACCTTATCTGGATAAATTTACGCTGTTTGCAAATGAAAAGGATATGGCGGATAGCAGGAATGAAGGATTTACGGTGCTGGACCGCGATGCTGTGAGGTGCAGGGTGCGTTATCTGGGGGATGAATTTGTCTGGGAAAAAGGGCAGAATGATAAAATGTTTGAAGGACTGCGGATGCTGATTGAGACTGTGGTGAAGGATTA